>JAILGW010000071.1 GCA_024696365.1 Alphaproteobacteria bacterium
CTTTTATGAGCGAGACGAGACACGAGAAGATAGATTTATTGCCGGTGAAGAACGACTATGTTTTCGCGCGATTGTTCGGGCGTCGCAGTCATGAGCGCGTTTTGGTTTGCTTGTTGAACGCGATTCTGAACGGCAAGCCTCATATCAAAGACATTTCGCTTGATCCTACGGAATATAAAAAGACGTCTCAGAACGGCAAATCTGTACGGTTGGATATCGCTGCGACTTCAGATGACGGCACACGTTTGCACATCGAAATGCAATGTCACAACGAGGGCAACATCGGCGACAGGACGTCGTTCTGCCAGGCTCGTTTGCGCGAAGATGAGCTCCAGGAGGGGCAAAATTACAGTTCTATTCCGAACATTATTTCCATTTGGATTTGCGACGAGTCGGTGACCAAGCGCCAGAGCTGCTGTCACGAAATCGTGAGTATGTACAAAGACAACGGCGTGGATCCGATCGAAATCGCGTCTGAAAAAAATGCGGCAGTTTATTATCGAGTTGTCGAAGTTGGAAGCGACACCGAAGAGATTCCTGAATGACATGTTTTCGATTTGGATGATGTTTATTCGCGATCCGAATTCTATTCCGCCCGAATTTCTGGCAATCGATGAGGTAAAGGAAGCTATGGACGAGCTGACAGTTATGAGCTCAGACCCAATGACCCGAGCAGAATATCTCGCCCGCCAAAGGGAATTGAACGATATACGCTCGGGCATGAGCGTCAAATACGAGGAAGGCATCGAAAAAGGTAAAGCAGAAGGCGCTCAACAAAAGGCTATCGAAACTGCGAAAAAGATGTTAAATGACGGTTTATCTGCAGATTTAGTTGCAAAGTATTCGGGGCTTTCCATCGCTGAAATCGAAGGCTTGTTAAAATCATGAGTTCAGATCCGATGCCCCGAGCAGAATATCTCGCTCGTCAGAGGGAACTGAACGACATATGCTGAGCATGAGCGTCAAATATGAGGGAGGCCCTCAGCAAGCAAAAAAAGCCTCTCCCTTCATCGTGTTGTCTTTGTAGCAGAATCTACTTGATTCCCAAAATAGATAGCGTCTCATCCTGACCGCACGGTTGAATAATTTTATCTAATGCACCGATAGTTTTTCCAACACAGGCATTAAGATCCTCATTCGCAATTGCAAGTGTTTTTCCGTTTAATATCAACAATCCCGTTTTGACTTTTCCGTTTAATGCTGCAGCGGCTCCTTTTCCTCCACTGAATTTTACGCTATACAAGACACCTCTGGTTTTATCGTCGATAGCATTAAATCCTGAATGGTAGGTATTGCTTGACAGTCTGTATACGTAAGGATTTGCATCTCCATGAATATTGACATAAGTCGGCGGAAAATATAACTCTCTGCTAGACGTTTCATCGGTTACAATCACGTGACATTCGACCGTACTTCCGACATCAAAAACCTGTCGAGTTAACGGCACATCATTGAAAAACGCCCATTGTGATTTAAGCGCCACCTGTTCTGTTCCATAATGCGCGCTCTCAGCCATTTGAATAGACAATGTAACAACATCAGAAGTAATATCTGTATGTAAACGGTCTGAAAAATATGCTCTACGCGCGGAATCCAACTCAAAATCCGCCGAAAACACAGGACCGAAATAATTCTCCCCATTGTACGCATGAGCCGCAACTGCGAGCGGATACATTTGCCCCATTGGCGTTATATAATTACTGCGAGTATACAACGGCATCGGATATCCTTCTTCGTTTTGATATCTACAAACAACATCATATTTCAAACACAAAGCGGTATAATAAACTGAAATCAATAGTGCTACTATCAGGATTTTTTTCATATCGCATTCCTTTTTTGTAAAATATTTTTAATTATAGGGCACAAAGATTAACTTTTAGTAAACATTTAATTCTTTCCCCAAAAACAGGTCTTCCTAAATCGATAGAAGAATCTTCAATATCAAGGTCCGAAAGAGAGTAAGAAGAAAAGAAATAATCGTTAAATTACAGCCAACAGAGCAGATGCACCTGCTATTACCTTAATCAAATTGATATTCACAGCTCATTATGAGATAATACTACGTTTTTGTATTGGAGTTTTTTTATGGGGTGTTGGGAATTAACGATCATTGTATCGGGCGTGCTAGCTCTGGTGTATGGAGCGTTGAATGCTAAATATATGCTCGGACTCAGTCACGGAACGGCAAAGATGCAGGAAATCGCATCTGCTATTCAAGAAGGAGCCTCGGCATATTTGAACAGGCAATATAAAACAATTGCCATGGTCGGTATCGTAATGACGATTATCGTTGCGGCATTTATGGGAATATATCCGGCCATTGGTTTTGTTCTTGGTTCGGTTCTGTCTGGACTTGCAGGATATATTGGAATGCACATTTCGGTAAGAGCAAACGTTCGCACGACAGAGGCAGCGAAAACTGGCATTGAACATGCGTTGTCTGTTGCTTATAAGTCAGGATCTATCACCGGCTTTTTGGTCGTAGGTTTAGGCTTGCTGGGAATCGCGCTTTACTTCTTCTATTTGAGAGAATTTGTTGCTGATACACGCTTAGCAATGGAATCATTGATAGCAATGAGCTTCGGCGCGTCCTTGATTTCTATCTTTGCTCGTTTAGGCGGCGGTATTTTCACGAAGGGCGCAGATGTCGGAGCAGACTTGGTTGGTAAGGTTGAAGCGGGTATTCCTGAGGACGATCCGAGAAATCCTGCCGTTATCGCTGATAACGTAGGAGACAACGTCGGAGATTGTGCTGGTATGGCTGCGGACTTATTCGAAACATATGTTGTGACAATTTCTGCGACAATCGTTTTGGCGAACATTTTCTTTACAGATGCCGCCAGAAATTCGTTAATGTTGTATCCTCTGGCGATTTCGGGTGTTTGCATTCTTGGGTCTATTTTAGGAACCTACTTTATCAAGCTCGGAAAGAGTGGCAACGTTATGAATGCATTGTACAAAGGCTTACTAACGACGGTAGCGCTTTCTTTTGTGTTTATATACTTCGTAACGAAGCATATGTTTGCTTTTGATACAGTGTTTGTTGTAAATGGAGCTGCAGAGACATTTACAGGGTGCAGCATTATGTTATGCGCCATGATTGGCCTTGTTATTACGTTGATGCTCGTTTATATCACAGAGTACTACACATCTTACTCTTACAGGCCAGTTATCAGCATTGCGAAAGCGTCTGAAACAGGACACGGAACAAACATCATTCAGGGATTAGCGATTTCTATGGAGTCAACGGCTATTCCCGTTATCGTGATTTGTGCCGGTATCTTGATTTCTTATCTAAACGCGGGATTGTACGGTATCGCAATTTCAGCAACCGCAATGTTAGCGCTGGCAGGAATCGTCATCACCATCGACGCATACGGACCTGTTACTGATAACGCAGGTGGAATCGCGGAAATGGCAGGATTACCTGAAAAAGTTCGTGAAGTAACAGATAAATTGGACGCTGTCGGAAATACAACGAAAGCTGTCACAAAGGGATACGCAATTGGTTCAGCGGGATTGGCATCGTTAGTGCTGTTCTCTGCTTACACACAAGATATCGCACATTATTTCCCGAATTTATCGATTAACTTCGAGCTCGGAGATCCTTATGTCGTTATCGGATTGTTTATCGGTGGATTATTGCCGTATCTGTTCGGAGCATGCGGTATGATGGCCGTTGGACGTGCCGGAGGCGCAATCGTCGTTGAAGTAAGACGTCAATTTAAAACCATCAAAGGCATTATGACAGGTAAAGCAAAACCGGATTATAAAACCGCTGTCGATATGCTGACCAAGTCCGCTATCAAAGAGATGATGATACCGTCACTATTGCCTGTTTTGGCTCCTATTGTACTGTATTTCGTCATTGGATATTTCGGAGGACATGTCGCGGGATTGAAGAGCGTTGGAGCAATGTTACTCGGTACGATTTTGACCGGATTGTTCTTAGCGATTTCCATGACATCAGGCGGTGGCGCTTGGGATAACGCAAAGAAATACATCGAAAACGGAAACTTCGGCGGAAAAGGTTCTGATGCTCATAAGGCAGCCGTAACCGGAGACACAGTCGGAGATCCTTATAAAGATACGGCAGGACCGGCAATTAATCCGATGATTAAAATCACAAATATCGTCGCGATTTTACTGTTGGCTTCCTTGGCCAAACTGATGATGTAATCTGAAGCTGAAAATCAGCTGATTATAGAACTCCTCGTTGGAAACAGCGGGG
This sequence comes from Alphaproteobacteria bacterium, assembly GCA_024696365.1. GTDB lineage: Bacteria > Pseudomonadota > Alphaproteobacteria > UBA3830 > UBA3830 > JAILGW01. The sequence goes on from JAILGW010000071.1 coordinate 4,235, forward strand.
AGTTTTTTGCATTGTCGTACTTACCTTTTTGTCGATTTCATGATACATGGATAGTCGGGTTTATTATAAGAGGGAGCCAAATGAAAAAAATTATTTTAAGTCTTTCGTTTTTATCTTTAGGTTGTTTCAGTGTTTTTGGAACAAAAATGCCGTTAGACTATAGAGAATCACCTATTCCAATGGTGACAGCAGCTGTAGCGGCTGAGGGTTCGTCAGCTATAGCACTTAACCCGTCTATTACTAGTAGAGTAGTTTTGGCAACTGATGACGGATATGCAATACCGACTGCCATTACTATATTGTCATGTCTTGCAACGACCCCGGAACTCAAAGAAATTATAGTTTTATATCCACACGATGGGCTTTCCGACAACAACATAGCGGCTTTAAAAAAACTAGATAAAGTTATTTCTTTGGAAATTCCTAGCAAATATATGAAAGCAGCAATAAGTCGCGACACAAAGTGGAATCCTTTGGTCCAATTAAGAATTAGTTATCCCGAGCTCTTTCAAGAACTCAGACCGGAGCTGACAGGATTTATACATATGGACTCTGATACAATCGCTGTGAGGAATGTAGGGAATATGTTGCAAGATACTATGAATCATCTTGAACTTAATGAAAGGACACTCAAGTATCTGGGGGACATACCAATGATTCCTTTTTTTCTGGCCACAAACTTAGATAAAGTATGGAATGGAATGTATAGTGATGAAAAAACGATAAGTGGAGGTGTAGTTGGTTGGAATCTTGATGCTATAAATAAAATGTCTGTCTCCATGAGTGTGCTATATGAGTTAACAAATAATAAAATTCCGGACTTCTATAAGGCTGAAGAATGTTATAGACTTTGGGAAGTCTTACGTAATTCTGACGAACGGGATAATATAATAAAAACGCTAAGTGAATTAGCAGAATTAACTACAGAAAGCGAATTAGAAACATACAGACAAAAACTTTCTTCCCACTCTGAAGATTTACAAGCTAGCGCGCAAATTTTCGTACAATTTATAAAATCAATAATAACTTTTTCCGAAGGGTATAAGAAAAATGATGACTTTAACCGTCAAGTTATAACACTGGCTAGTAGTTTTGTACTTGATATCTTAATAAATGACTCTGCCCCCGGGAATGAACAGCCCCAAGTACCTGAATACAGAACCAGGATATGGGAGCATAATAGGGAAGAACAGATAATGTCAGGTTTTCCATGGCTAGAGTTACTTCAGAAATGGAATTTCATAATGTGTTATATTTTCCCGCAAATTTCTGATGCCAAATGTCCATTACAATATATAGAATCCGTTAAATGTCTATACGCATGTCATCCTGAGCTGAGAGATGAAATATTAGACGAATTCAAAAAAATTTGTGTTATGCACTTCGATGATTGTATAAAGCCTTGGAATAAAAAATTTTCGGAATTAGCGAAAGAATATCCTGAGTTATACAAGATAATGGCTATATACGGTTATTATTGCTCTCAACTTTCCGAATTTGATAGCTTAGATGAATGGAAAATGTTCTTTGCTTCTGCTTGGGTAGAATGTATTTCTGACGGACACAGCGATTGCTGGCCTGCAATAAAAAATGCTGATGACGTTCGAGAAGTGTTGAAAACGTGTAAGCCAAGTATTTAATGATTATCAATCTTGGCTAAATTGATGATGTAATCTGAAGCTGAAAATCAGCTGATTATCGAACTCCTCGTTGGAAACAGCAGGAAGTTATTGATTTCACAAAAGCCAGATTTGCCTTATTAAAGCCGAAAGGCCTGAGAACCGTCGCCTGGGATCTGCGTGTGACCAAATCCTAGGTGGGCACCATATATACCGACCACGGTCAGGTACAGGGACAGTTCCCTTTCTGTAAACAGGTCACCGAGATTATTACTGACGAATCCTCACGCCTGATATCAGAATAGACGACAGAAATTAACAAATCAATAAAATCGCAAAAATTAAAATGAACGGGCAAAAATTAGAATACTACAAAAAAACCTCCCGCGTTAACGAGAGGCTTTTTGAGTTAACTGAATAACAAAATCGTTCGGCTTCTGCCTTTAATAGATCACTTCCAAACCTGGTAATTCCTTCACATCCTTTCCCTCTATATTCAGTCCTTTTATATTCAGCTTCTTAAGCTTGATACCTGTCTCTTCTGGATGCTTCAGATCATACCCCACATTCTCGAGAAGCTCCACTATTGTACCATCTGATGTCACAGAACACCCCTGAAGATTTAGTTCTTTTATGGCACTGCATCCTATTTCTTTCTTTAAGGTGGTAGTACCTGAGGTAGCATCTTGGACGGTACGTAGAGTAATATAATGTTTATCTGCCCCGATATCAAACATTCTCACTAAATCAGTTCCATTACCTTCTGAATAAAAGTGATTGTTTCTGAGATCCAGCTTGTTAATATTTTTATTTGTCCGTAACAGCTTCCATAATGCATTCATTATTTGACCACCAATGGCTACGTTGCGGATATCACCTTTTTTGCTGTTTATGATACCCAACGATGTAACTGTTGTATTACTTCGTAATGCATCTAATATAGCAGCGACAGCCTTTGAGTCTTTATGGCCATCAGAGTTTGTAGATTTGTTAACTTTGCTGAGGTCAAAACACAGCGCTTTAACAGTTTTTACCTTTAACAGCTCGAGTAATGCTTTCTTTACTTCTTCATTCATGTCGCCGTTTTCGAAACTCAACGATGTAACTTCTTTATTACCTTCTAATGCCTTTAATATAGAAACGATGATCGAGCCTTCAAGGTCGAGCTCAATACGCAGATTTGTCAAATGTGGAGGGCTCACCTTCAAAGCTTCAGTCATTAGCTGTAGATTGATGTTCTCTTCGCCTAGGCTTTTTCGTGTAATCCTTTCTCTTCCTATAACCCCATCACCCGTAAACCAACTCTGAACCTTTTTTATTCCAATTTTTGAAGGGGTTCCCGCTTTTTTCAAAACCTCTTCAAAAGTCTCCCCCGGGGTCTGCTTTGCGGCCTGTTCTGTGCCCTCCGTAGTTTGCTCTGTGGCACCTGCCATTCCACATGCCATATCAACGCTTGCTGCGCCCAATACTGCTACTAATGATAAATATAGTGCTTTTTTCATGTTATTTCTCCTTTCATTTACACTATTTAATCGGAAATCGCCCCTTGCAATTTCCTCCAATTTTTGTTGCTACCAAAGCTAAATTTTGGAACTACGGAGTCTATGCTACACGAAAAAGATTAAAAAAAGTAAATTTTGAAAAAACATAAAAAAACCTCCCGCGTTAACGAGAGGCTTCTTGAAAATTAATTTTATTGATAAAAAACTATTCCGCTGCCGGTGCGATTTCTTCAACCGCTGCAGACACGTTTGGATTCTTTGCCGATTCGTCTCTGTCGACTAATTCGATGACCGCAGCTGGTGCAGCATCACCCGGACGGAATCCGCACTTTACGATGCGAGTATAACCGCCGTTTCTAGTCGCATAACGCTCAGCTAAAGGCCCGAAGACCTTCGATACTAAATCGTTATCTCTCAGTCTTGCGAAAACATGTCTTCTGTTTGCAACAGATGGTTTCTTACCGAGAGTAATCATTCTTTCGACATAGCTTCTCAAATCTTTTGCTTTAGGAAGAGTTGTTACGATTTGCTCGTACTTCAGCAAAGCTTTTGCAAGGCTGTTAAACAACGCCTTTCTCTGCTCTGTTCTTCTGTTGAACTTTCTTCCGCTAATTCTATGATTCATTTTAAAACCCCTTAAAACTTTTCACGAGCACGCTTGGCAACTTCTTCGACATTCTCAATTGGCCAACCGTTAACTTGCATTCCCAAATACAATCCCATTTGCGACAGGACTTCTTTTATCTCATTCAAAGACTTTCTACCGAAGTTCGGTGTACGCAACATTTCGTTTTCTGTCTTCTGAACAAGATCACCAATATAGACGATATTATCGCCTTTCAAACAGTTCATTGAACGAACTGAAAGTTCCAAATCCTCAACTTTTCTGAGCAAGTTAGGATTGAACGGAAGTACCTGCTCTTCGTCTTTATCTTCCTCTTCAACTTCATCTTCAAAGTTGATGAACTTCTGAAACTGATCCTGTAAAATCCTCGCAGACATCGCTACGGCATCTTCCGGAGAAATTGAGCCGTCTGTCTCAACATCCAAAATCAATTTATCATAATCAGTAGTTTGACCGACACGAGTATCCTCGACTTTATAAGCGACTTTCTTAACAGGACTAAAAATAGAATCCACGAACAATGTCCCTACCGGCGCATTTTCTACTCTGTTGTGAGAAGCAGGAACATATCCACGCCCAACAGCAACGGTCATCTCCATATTGAAGGTTATATTGTCACCAACTGTACAGATATGATGATCAGGATTCAGCAGCTCGATTTCAGAACCGAGTTCAAACATCCCGGCAGTAACTTCGCACGGTCCGGTAACGCTGATTTTCATTTTGCGAGGAGTATCGCTTTCCAGCTTCACCGGCATTGATTTTACGTTCAGAATAATGTCAGTTACATCTTCAGAAACGCCCTCTATCGTTGAGAACTCATGGAGAACGCCGTCTATTTTTATAGAAGTAACAGCAGCCCCCTTCAACGAGGACAACAAAACCCTGCGCAATGCATTTCCAAGCGTCACGCCAAAACCTCTTTCAAGAGGATCCGCAACTATTGTCGCTACACGCTTATTTACGTCAGCCTCTGCCCCTTCTACCTGAAGCTTATAAGGCTTAATTAAATCTTGCCATTGTTTCTGAATCACAGTAGACCTCTTTATTAAACTCTACGACGCTTTGGTGGTCTGCATCCGTTGTGTGGAATCGGTGTAACATCTCTGATGGAACCGACATTCAAACCCAAAGCCTGAAACGCTCTCAAAGCAGACTCTCTTCCAGAACCAGGTCCCAAAATCTCGACATCAACATTTTTCATGCCATGCTCAATTGCCTTGGAAGCAGCTTTTTCAGCAGCAACCTGAGCGGCATAAGGAGTAGACTTACGAGAACCTTTGAACCCCAAACTTCCCGACGAACTCCAAGCAATGGTATTTCCTTGGGCATCCGTAACGGTAATCATTGTGTTATTGAAAGTAGCGTTAATATGTACGACACCGGAAACAACGTTCTTTCTGTCTTTCTTTCTTAACTTTTGCGTACCTTTATTATAAGCCATATCGCTATCCCCTTACTTCGTTACTTTTTTCTTACCCGGAATTGCTCTTGCTTTTCCTTTTCTGGTACGAGCGTTGGTATGCGTCCTTTGACCATGTACAGGCAAGCCTTTTCTATGTCTGAAACCTCTATAGCACCCCAAGTCCATCAATCTTTTGATACTCATGGAAACAGTGCGTCTCAAATCTCCCTCGACCTGATAGTCTCTATCAATCACCTCACGGATTTTCAAGACTTCATCGTCTGTCAATTCAAAGACTCTTTTTTCTTCAGGTATGCCAAGTTCACGACAAATAGCACCGGAACGACTTGGTCCGATACCGTAAATATATCTCAAAGCGAACTCTACACGTTTTTTATCAGGTAAGTTGACACCAGCTATACGAGCCACGAATTATCTCCTTTTTTCAATTCCTAAACTGCGCAAAGCCTCATCTACTCTCTGCGCCACTTCTCTACGCGTTCCCTCTCCGGAAACTCTTATCAATCTGTCAGAGTAATATTCAGAAATAGGGAGCGTCTCCTCTTCATACTTCTCTAACCTTTTTCTCACAACAGATTCTTCATCATCTTTGCGCTTTATAAGCTTACCGCCGCAGGAACACACCGTATCCAAATAGCCATAAGTTTTACCACACACCGAGCAAACCTGTCGCTTTGATATTCTCTCTACAACCTCTTCCTCATTTACGTCGAGTTCAATAACATGTATTGAACTTCTCAACGCTCCGGACTTCATGTCATCCAATTTAATGGCCTGAGTCCTTGTTCTCGGATATCCGTCTAAGATAACAGCATCGACCTCTTCAAGAGAATCCTTCATCTTCTGTTCTACAAGTTCACTTACAATGTCATCACTGACTAACCCACCTGAACTGAGAACGTCCTTTACCTTTAAACCGATATCAGACTCTTTTTTTACCTCATCTCTTAACAAATTTCCAGTGGAAAAATGTAAAACCTCGTAATTATCCACCAAATGCTGAGCTACCGTTCCCTTTCCAGATCCCGGAGCCCCGAGAAGAACTATTATCGCTGTCATCTACGCCTCTTTTCCATTTTCTTTAATACGCCTCTGTATTGATGAGACAATAAGTGAGTGTATATTTGAGAAATCGTATCAATAGTCACACCAACTATAATCAAAATTCCCGTACCACCGAATATGAAGTGCACGCCAAATTTAGCGTTCATAATATCAGGCAATATACACACAAAAGACATATACAACGCACCAACAGTCGTCAACCTCGTTAAGATGAAATCCAAATAGTCAGCAGTCGCTTGTCCCGGTCTTACCCCCGGAATAAATCCGCCCGCTTTTTTCAAGTTATCCGCTGTTTCAGTTGGATTGAAAACAACTGCCGTATAGAAGAATGAGAAGAACACTATCATCACAATCAACACCAGCGAGAACAACGCCCCGCCACGGCTGAAAAACGCGACGAACGCGCTCAAAAACACGTTATCCGTACGACCGGCAAAGTTAGCCAGCATAAGAGGCAGTGACAACAGAGAATATGCGAAGATAGGAGGAATAACACCTGCTGAGTTAATCTTCAACGGCAAATGATTTGTATCCATTACCTTTCCCTGAGCCATCATAGCCTGACGCTGAGGATAATTGATACTCACACGGCGCTGTGCTCTTTCCATATAAACGACGAAAATAATAACCGCTACTGCAACCGCAAAAATAAACGCGACCGAGAATGGAGAAATCGCTCCTGCCTTCCCCAATTCAAATATGTTTGCAATACTTGCCGGCATGTTTGCGACGATACCAGCAAAGATTAACAGTGATGAACCATTACCAACACCGCGAGAAGTCATTTGTTCGCCAAGCCAGACCAGGAACAACGTTCCGCACACCAAGGACGGCACAGCAATTACAGGGAACAATCCGCCGATAACGACAGGGCTTCCCTGAGCGTTCATTAAGAACAAACTGATTCCATACGCCTGGAAACCAGCAACCAAAATCGTCAAATATTTCGTATATTGATGTATTTTCTTACGCCCTGTCTCGCCTTCTTTCTTAAGAGCCTCAAGCGTAGGAGAAATCATCGTGAACAACTGAATAATAATGCTTGAAGAGATGTAAGGCATCAAGTTCAAGGCAAAAATTGTCATACGGCTTAACGCGCCTCCGGAAAACATGTTGAACATGCCCAAAATGCCGCCACCGTCTAAATGCCTCTTCGCCATTTCCTGAATAATCGCCGGATCAAGTCCCGGAAGAGGTATATAGGTACCGATTCTATAAATGAAAAGAGCCATAATAGTAAACAGCAATCTTTTCTGTAAATCAGACGCTTTCTGGAACGTCTCTAAACTCAAACCTTGTTCGAATACAGTACCTGACATTTACACAACCTAAACTATCTGAATCTTACCACCAGCTGCTTCTACTTCGCGAACCGCCGCGTCTGTCGCATAATTCACGGAGATTTTCAAAGCTGCGCTCAATTTTCCTTTGGCCAAAAGACGAACCGTCGTCGCCGTCTCTCTGACGAGACCGACTTTTTTCAAAACATCAACTGTTACGTCTTCTTTCGCTGTGATTACTTTCTTATCATAAAGCTTTTGCAAATCAATAAGATTGATGCAAGCGACGCCTGATTTATCCTGCAAAGAGGTAAAACCTCTCTTCGGCAATCTTCTGTAGAGAGGCATTTGACCGCCTTCAAACCAACAGACCTTTCCGCGTCCCGAACGCGCTTTTCCGCCTTTATGACCGAATGTGCTGGTTTTACCGCAACCGGAACCGATACCACGACCGATAGCCTTCTTATCTATTCCATTGCGAGCTTTTAAATTATTTAACTTAAAACTACTCATTTGCACCCTCGACCTTCACCAAGTGAGAAACCTTTCTAATGAGTCCCCTGATACAATTGTCATCGTTCAACTCGACTTTCTTACCGATTCTTCCCAGTCCGAGAGCCTTTAAACTTTTAACTTGAGACTCGTCACACCTTGCCTGACTTCTTGTCTGGACAACGCATAATTTTGCTGTCTTAGCCTTTACCATAGCTGCCTCTATTTCGTTGATGAGCGGCGGGACGTTACTTCACCGACTCTCTTACCGCGCTTGCTTGCGATGTATCTTGGAGATACCGTCGACTGCAACGCGTCAAATGTCGCTCTTACCATATTATGCGGATTCGCAGAACCGATACACTTGCTAACGACATCCTGTATTCCCAAAGCTTCAAATACGGATCTCATAGCACCACCTGCGATGATTCCAGTACCTGCAACTGCTGAACGCAACACAACTTTTCCAGCACCAAATCTGCCGAAAGAATCATGATGCAGCGTTCTGCTTTCACGCATAGGAATTCTAATCATCGAACGTTTTGCTCTTTCTGACGCCTTCTTCACGGCATCAGCGACCTCTCTTGCTTTTCCGCTCGCGTAACCTACTCTACCTTTTCCATCGCCGACAACGACCAAAGCGGAGAAAGAAAATCTCTTTCCACCCTTCACAACCTTCGCAACACGATTGATTGCTACGAGTTTTTCAATGTAAGCTGTTTCTTCACGACTCATAAAAACTATTCCTTAAAATAACAAACCACCGCTACGGGCACCATCAGCTAAAGCTTTCACTCTGCCGTGATAATTATAGCCTCCACGATCAAACACTACTTCTTTGATGCCTGCTTCGGCAGCTTTGCCGGCCAACATAACACCAACTTTAGTTGCTGCTTCACAGTTAGATGTCTTTCCTACTCCACGGAAACTCTTATCCATGGTAGACGCTGAACACAACGTCCTTCCGCAGGAATCATCTATAATCTGCGCATAGATATGGCGATCTGATCTGAAAACAGAAAGTCTCGGCTTACCAAAAGACTTATTGCGTACTTTGTAACGGACTCTATCTGCTCTACGTTTAAAATTTCTGCAAAATCTGGCCATGATTACTTCTTCTTTCCTTCTTTACGATATACGTACTGCCCTTCAATAATCACACCTTTTCCTTTGTATGGCTCAGGTGGTCTATGCTTCTGCAGTTTCTTAATAACTTCACCAACCAGCTGCTTATCAGCACCTGATACAGCGATTAATGTCGGACTTTCGCAAGCGACTTTGATTCCCTCAGGAATTTCAAAAATCACATCGTGGCTGTAGCCGAGCTGCAAAACTAGATTCTTGCCCTGTACGCTGGCTTTGTAACCGACACCGACCAAATTCACTTTCTTTACGAAAAGTGTGGACAGACCTTGTATCGCATCTGCGACGACCGCACGACACGTTCCCCACATTGCTCTGGAAAACTTGGTGTCATCACATGGCTTAAAAACAATTTTACCATCAGCGATTTCAGTGTGCACACAGTTGTGTACTTTAAACTCGAACCCGCCGTTCTTACCTTTTCCGGAAATAACGCCGTCTTTAAAAGCGACATCTACCCCGGCAGGAATACTTATAGGATGCTTTCCAATTCTTGACATTTTAGAACACCTTACACAAAACTTCGCCACCGACATTATTTTCTTTGGCTTCCGCATCCGACATTACGCCTTTGGATGTAGACAGCACATAGATGCCGAAACCGTTAAACACTGAATCAATTTTCTTCAGCTTAGAATAAACTCTGCGGCTTGGCTTAGAAACTCTGTCAAGAGCTTGAATTACGGACTTACCTTCGTAATATCTTAACTCAACTCTCAGAAATTTACGTTCACCAACCGTCACTTCTTTGAAGCCGTTGATATACCCTTCTCTTTCTAAGACACGTAAAATTCCTGCCTTGAGTTTGGATGATGGGATATCAACTGTTTCAAAATAACGCTGACAAGCATTTTTAATTCTTGCAAGCATATCTGAAATAGGATCAGTCATCATTATATATTACTCCTTACCAACTTGCTTTACGCACACCCGGAATCAATCCGGCAGAAGCCATTTCTCTCAACATAATACGAGAAATACCAAACTTTCTGTAAACACCACGTGAACGTCCTGTAATCATGCAACGATTACGGATTCTTGTCGCAGAAGAAGTTCTCGGCATTTGAGCCAACTTCAACTGAGCCGCAAAACGCTCTTCAGGCGCCAGTGTTTTATTCATAATAACAGCTTTTAATTCCGCACGCTTTGCACGCTTCGCACTTACCGCCTTACGGATTCTTTTTGCTGATTCCATACTACTTTTACGAGCCATCTTATTCTCCTTACGCGACAAACGGGAAATTAAATGCTTTTAACAACGCCGCGGCATGAGCATCATTCTTTGTGTTGGTCACAATAACGACATCCAAACCGTGAATGTTCTCTACATTGCTAACTGCAACTTCAGGGAAAATAATCTGTTCTTTAATACCGAAAGAATAGTTTCCGTTTCCGTCGAATGATTTCTTCGGCAAACCTCTGAAGTCTCTGACTCTTGGAAGAGCGATATTTACCAATCTATCCAAGAATTCATACATCTTATCCTTACGCAGAGTCACCATCGCGCCGATTTTCTGACCTTCACGAAGTTTGAAACCTGCAACGGACTTGCGAGCAGTCGTGATAACAGCCTTTTGTCCGGAAATAGCCGTCAATTCCTCAACCGCTTGTTTCACGTACTTGCTGTCGGCGATTCCTTCACCTACGCCCATGTTGAGAACGATTTTCTCAAGACGAGGCACCTGCAAATCATTCGTAAACTTAAATTCCGACTTTAATTGCGGAACTATTTTTTCAAAATAATAATCTTTTAAACGAGCCATAATCTTCTCACGTCTAATTCAAAACAGAACCGGTACGCTTTGAAACACGCACCTTCTTACCATCAACAATTTTCATCCCGACACGAGTTGGCTTATCATCGGTAGAATCTACCAGCATCACGTTCGATACATGGATAGACTGTTCCGCTTTTATGAGTCCACCAGAATTCGTCATAGAAGGCTTCTGATGCTTTGTGCAAACATTGACACCTTTAACAACAACCCTTTTCTCATCCCTTAAAACGCGTAAAACTTCACCTTTTACGCCTTTATCTTTTCCTGTGATGACCTGAACGGTATCACCTTTCTTTATACGCCACTTATCCATTACAGCACCTCCGGAGCTAACGAAATAATTTTCATCATGCCTCTGCTGCGCAATTCTCTTGTGACCGGACCGAAAACACGAGTTCCGATTGGCTCACCTTGCTTATCAATCAAGACAGCAGCATTTCTGTCAAATCTTATAAGACTTCCATCCTTACGATGAATTGCGGACGCTGTTCTCACAACTACCGCTCTGACGACATCGCCTTCTTTCACTTTTCCGCGAGGAATAGCGTCTTTTACTGAAGCGATGATAATATCGCCGACTCTGGCGTATCTGCGACCTGCACCGCCCAGAACCTTAATGCACATCAACTCACGAGCACCGGAATTATCTGCGACATTTAAACGAGACTGCATCTGTATCATAATTAATTACTCCTTCGCAGCGTCATTTTCGACAACAACCCAACACTTTGTTTTAGATATAGGGCTTGTCTCACAAATCGCAACATGATCCCCGATGTTGCACTCATTCTTTTCATCATGCGCATGGAACTTCTTCGTAATGTTCACGTACTTTTTGTATTTCGGATGCATTACGCGTCTTGTCACAAGTACAGTAACCGTTTTATCGCAAGAGTTACTTGTAACTACGCCTTCTAAAATACGCTTAGGCATTCTTTTCCTCTTTATTCTGCAGCAATCTTACACACTTTGCTATATTTTTGCGAGCATTTTTTACCACGTGAGCGGAAACACTTTCTCCCAGGACTCTGCGGAAACGAATTCTCATCGCTTCGAGCTTCGCAGCATCTACGTCACCGGTTGACTCTACTACTTTCTTCTTAGCCATATTTATGCCCCTCTCGAAACTATCTTAGTTAAAATCGGTAATTTAGCTGCCGCCAATGTCAAAGCCTCTTTAGCTATTGACTCATCAACACCGTCCATTTCGAACAGAATCGTCCCCGGATAAACACGGCATGCCCAATACTCGACACCACCTTTTCCGCTTCCCATTCTGACTTCAGCCGGCTTCTGTGACACAGGCACGTTTGGATATACTCTAATCCAAACTTTACCGACACGCTTCATGCACCTTGTAATCGTACGTCTCGCCGCCTCAATCTGAGCTGCGGTAACACGAGCAGGCTCCATGGCTTTCAAACCGTATGAACCGAAACTCAATTCATAACCACGAGATGCTACTCCGTGAATTTTTCCCTTAAAATGCTTTCTGAATTTCATTCTGGCTGGAGATAACATGTCTTATTCCCTTTCCTGCTGTCTATCGCCGACTCTCTTCGGCAAAAACACGGACTTCGAGTTAAACAACTCGCCTTTATATATCCAGACTTTCACACCTACCGAACCATAAGTGGTGTTGGCAGTTGAGAATCCGTAATCAATATCGGCTCTCAAAGTGTGCAATGGAACTTGACCTTCTCTGTACCATTCCATTCTCGCGATTTCAGCACCGCCAAGACGACCTGAACAGTTGACTCTGATTCCGAGTCCACCAGCCCTCAATGTGAACTGAATAGCTCTCTTAACAGCTCTGCGGAACCCGACTCTTTTCTCAATCTGAGAAGCGATTGAATCCGCCACCAACTTAGCGTCGATTTCCGGCTTACGCACTTCAACGATATTCAAAGCGACATCCAATCCGGCCATTTTTACCAAATCAGCACGCAACTTTTCTATACCGTTACCTTTTTTACCAATTACAACACCTGGCCTTGCCGTATGTATCGTAACAACAACTTTTTTCGCTAATCTTTCCAAAACAATTTTAGAAACGCCGGCTTGATTCAATTCTTTATTCAAGAATTTTCTCAACTCAAAGTCCCTACGCAATAAATCAGCGTAATTGTTCTTAGAATACCAACTTGAATTCCAGTTACGGATTATACCAAGACGAAGCGAATTCGGATTTACCTTTTGTCCCATATTAACCCTCAGTCTCACATAACACTACTGTCAAACGACTAAATCTCTTGCGAATAGGAGATCCACTACCTTTCGCACGAGCCATAAACCTCCTGAGTACAATGGCTTTCCCGACATAAGCCTCTCTTACAACCAACAAATCAATATTCAAGCTATGATTTGTTTCCGCATTTGCTACTGCGGAAAGAAGTGTTTTTCTGACATCCTGAGCTACCGCCCTCTTGCAAAACTTCAAAGCGTCCAATGCTCTAGCTACGGACATTCCTCTAATCATTTTTGCAACCAAATTTACCTTTCTCGGCGACGCAAGAACCATTCTATCTTTGGCTATTACATCAACAGAAGTCGGTTGTATACGTAATCTCTTAGCCATTACTATTCACCTTTCTTTGTCGCTTTTTTATCGCCGGAATGACCAGTAAACGTCCTGGTAGGAGCGAACTCACCCAATTTATGTCCTACCATTTCCTCCGTCACCAACACAGGGATGAACTTACGGCCGTTGTGAACCGAAAATGTAACCCCCACGAAATCAGGAATTAATGTAGAACGCCTTGACCACGTCTTTATAGGATCACGACGACCCGACTCCAACAAGGCCTTTACTTTTTTCATCAAATATCCGTCAACAAACGGACCTTTCCATACTGAACGAGCCACTTCTCACCTATTTCTTTCTACGCGTCAAAATAAACTTATCGGACGGTTTAGCCTTCCTTCTGGTCTTATAACCTTTCGTCGGCTTACCCCACGGGGTAACAGGCTGTCTTCCGCTCTTGGTCTTACCTTCACCACCACCGTGCGGGTGATCGATTGGGTTCATCGCCGAGCCTCTGTTTACCGGACGTCTGCCGAGCCAACGACTGCGTCCCGCCTTACCCAAATTTACGTTCTTTTGATCCGGGTTCGAAACTGCACCTATAGTAGCACGACACTCACCGTTTATCAATCTAACCTCACCGGATGACAGCTTAACGATGACTCTTCCTGAATCACGTCCAACTATCTGACCGTAAGTTCCCGCAGAACGAGCGAACTGAGCGCCTTTCCCGAGGTGGAACTCGATATTGTGAATAATCGTACCAACCGGAATATTTATCATTTTCATGCAGTTACCGACCTTGATGTCGGCTTTATCTGCGGAAATGATTTTATCTCCGGCAGCTAATCTTTGCGGAGCGACTATGTAAGAGTATTCGCCATCCGTGTACTTTATCAACGCAATAAACGCTGTTCTGTTCGGATCATACTCGATTCTCTCGACAACCGCTTCTACGTCTACTTTGTTTCTGACGAAATCAACGAAACGATACGCCTTCTTATGACCACCGCACCTATGCCATGTTGTTATATGGCCGTGTGCGTTACGTCCGCCGGTAGCCGGCTTACCGCAAACCAAACCTTTGTGAGGCTTTCCTTTCCATAAAGAAGAACGATCAACTAAGACCAATCCTCTTGTGCCAGGTGTTACTGGTTTATATGCTTTTAAAGCCATTAGATACCACCCTCAAAATTAATCTTGCCCTCGGACAAGCTGACTACCGCGATTTTTCTGCCGGATGTTTCACCGATTTTTCCACGGAAAGTGCGCTTCTTACCATCTCTGTTCAAGATGTTGACCTTAGCAACTTTTACTTTAAACACTTTTTCTACAGCTCTTCTGACATCCAACTTAGTGGCGCAAGCGCTAACCCTAAACACATGCACTCCGTCTTTATTAGAGTTCATGGTCTTTTCTGTCATGACAGGAGCAATTAAACAATCGTATTCTGATATCATGATCTTATCCTAACAAACGCTCTTGAAGACCTGCGACAGCGCTCTTTGTCAGCACTATCTTTTCATGCGATAAACCATCATACACGTTGAAACCGATAACCGGTAACACGTCTACTTTGTGAAGGTTTCCGCAAGCTTTTTTAAAGTTTACGCAATCTGTTGTGGCATCCACAAACAAAGCTGAATCCAATTTCATCTTATTCAAAGACTCAACCAATCCCTTTGTCTTCAGATTCTCAACATTCAAATCCTCAACGATTACGAGATTCTTCTCTTTTGCCTTAATCGACAGCAAAGACTTCAAAGCCAAAATTCTGACTTTCTTGTTCACCTTAAAATCATGAGAACGTGGTGTAGGACCGAACACGATACCGCCACCGATGAAGATGTTCGCCGTACGCGCGCCGTGACGTGCATTTCCGGTTCCCTTCTGTCTGTACAACTTCTTCGTTGTTCTGCTGACATCGCTGCGGCCTTTTACTGCATGCGTTCCGGCTTGCCTTCTCGCCAACTGCCACCTGATAACATCAGCGAGGCTTTCTGTCTTAGGCTCAATCTTGAATACAGCATCATTCAGCGTAATATCGCCGCCGGTGGTGCCGTCTAATTTCATCACATGCAACTTCATTGCTGTTTCCTCTTTACTGCATCTTTTACTAAAACGTAACCGCCCTCAGCTCCCGGAACACCGCCGTGAATCAATAACAAATCCCCGTCTACTCCGTAAACTTTCATATTCTGCAATGTTACGAACTCATCACCCAAATGACCAGCCATTTTCTTACCTTTGAAGACTTTTCCCGGATCTTCTCTGTTACCGGTAGAACCATGGCTTCTGTGAGATACAGAAACACCGTGAGTTGCTCTCAAACCGCCAAAGTTATGTCTCTTCATACCGCCGGCGTATCCCTTACCGATGGATTTCCCGGTGACATCTACAAACTGCCCTGCCGCAAAATGCTCAGCACCGTATGTCGTGCCAACAGCAGGAGCTTCACTTAACGGAAGTCTGAATTCTTTTAATTTCTTATAAAATTTTCCACCGAGAGCTTTAAAGTAGCCCTGCATAGGCTTCGTTAACTTGCTCTCTTCTGTTTCTACAGTTCCAACGACAACAGCTTCATATCCATGCTTCTCTATTGTCTTGTGAGACAACACTTCGTGCTGTTCCACTTTCAAAACTGTCACTGCGTACTGACGACCATCGTCCGCAAGGACGCGTGTCATACCCAGTTTTTTACCTAATAATCCTGAACGCATGTCTTTATTAACCCAAAAGTTTGATTTCTACATCGACACCCGCGGCAATTTCCAGCTTCATCAAAGCGTCAACTGTCTGCGGAGGACAATCTAAACTATCTACGAGTCTCTTATGTGTTTGCAACTCGAATTGCTCACGAGACTTCTTGTCAATGTGTGGTGAGCGTAACACAGTGAAACGCTCTATTTTATTCGGAAGAGGAACGGGGCCACGAACGCGTGCACCCGTCCTTTTCGCGGTCGCGACAATTTCTGTCGTCGAATAATCAAGTATCCTATGATCATATGCCCTTAAACATATACGGATGCATTGCGCGTTCATAACCCCTCCTAAACTACGCTATAATCTTGGTTACAACGCCGGCACCGACCGTACGTCCACCTTCACGAATAGCGAATCTCAATCCCTCGTCCATTGCGATAGGAGCGATGAGTTCCGCCGTCAACTTTACGTTATCGCCAGGCATGACCATTTCAACACCGTTCTGGAGCGTAACGTTTCCGGTTACGTCAGTGGTTCTGAAATAGAATTGTGGACGATATCCATTGAAGAATGGGGTGTGACGACCACCTTCTTCCTTGTTCAGAATGTAAACTTCGCATTCGAACTTGGTGTGTGGAGTAATCGTTCCCGGAGCCGCCAAAACCTGACCGCGCTCAACTTCTTCTCTCTTGGTACCACGCAACAAGCAACCGATATTATCACCAGCTTCACCCTGATCGAGTAACTTACGGAACATTTCAACACCGGTTACAACGGTCTTTGCTGTATCTTTAATACCTACGATTTCGACTTCTTCACCAACTTTGATGATACCGCGCTCAACACGACCGGTCACAACAGTACCACGTCCTGAAATTGAGAACACGTCTTCGATTGGCATCAAGAATGGCTTATCTTTTGGACGCTCTGGTTGTGGAATGTAATTATCAATTGCTTCCATCAATTCGAGAATCTTGTTCTTACCGATTTCATCGTTCTTTCCCTCTAATGCGCAGAGAGCACTTCCCTTGATTATAGGAATCTCATCGGCTGGGAAATCATACTTCTTCAAAGTATCTTTAATTTCTTCTTCGACCAATTCCAACATGTCTGGATCATCAACCATATCAGCCTTGTTGATGAATACGACCAATGCAGGAACACCGACTTGGCGAGCTAACAGAATGTGCTCTTTTGTTTGAGGCATAACGCTGTCTGTACCAGACACGACCAAAATTGCACCGTCCATCTGAGCGGCACCTGTAATCATGTTCTTAACGTAGTCAGCGTGTCCCGGGCAGTCAACGTGAGCATAGTGTCTCTTTGCAGTTTCATACTCAACGTGCGCCGTAGAAATCGTGATACCACGAGCTCTCTCTTCAGGAGCCTTATCGATTTGATCATAAGCTGTGAAGCTTGCTCCTCCTTGTTCCGCTAATACTTTTGTAATAGCAGCTGTTAACGTTGTCTTACCATGATCGACGTGACCAATGGTACCAATGTTACAATGTGGTTTAGTTCTTTCGTATTTTGCTTTACTCATTTACCTTCTCCTAACTAATCAGCGTTTACCAAACCTTTATGCTCAGCAATAACTTTGTCTGCAACATGTGACGGCACTGCGTCATAACGCGCAAACTGCATTGTGTACTGAGCTCTACCCTGGCTCATAGAGCGCAATGTATTCACGTACCCAAACATCTCAGCCAAAGGTACCTCGGCTGATATAACGCGAGCATTAGCTCTTTGATCCATACCTACAACCTGTCCTCGACGGCTATTGAGATCCCCAATAATGTCACCCATATAGTCCTCAGGGGTTACAACCTCAACTGTCATAATAGGCTCTAATATCTTAGCGGCACATTTTGTCATCGCCTCTCTGAAAGCGCCTCTTGCAGCGATTTCGAACGCCAGAACGCTGGAGTCGACATCGTGATAAGCACCATCGATAAGCGAACACTTAATACCGACAATAGGGAAACCTATCAAACAGCCGGATTCTGCGATACTCTTGAGTCCTTTTTCCACACCTGGAATGTACTCTTTAGGAACCGCTCCTCCGAAAATCTTGCTTTCAAATTCAAGCCCTGATGAATAATCAGCCGGCTCAAATCTAATAACAACTCTTGCGAATTGTCCAGAACCACCGGATTGCTTCTTGTGTACGTAATCAATCTCAGCAGCTTTGGAAATTGTCTCTCTGTACGCAACTTGCGGAGCACCGACATTAGCATCGACTTTGAATTCTCTCTTCATACGATCGACGATAATTTCAAGGTGAAGCTCGCCCATACCTTTAATAATTGTCTGTCCTGTCTCAACATTTGAAGCAACCTTAAATGACGGATCTTCTGCCGCCAAACGCGCCAACGCGATACCCATTTTCTCTTGGTCAGCCTTGGACTTAGGTTCAACAGCGACCTCGATAACTGGATCAGGAAACTCCATTTTCTCAAGCAACATTTGCTTGTTGACTGCGCACAAAGTGTCTCCTGTCGTCGTGGTCTTCAAACCGCAAACAGCGACGATATCACCTGCACAAGCCTCTTTAATATCTTCTCTGTTGTTTGCATGCATTAACAACAGTCTACCGATTCTTTCACGCTCTCCTTTTGTGGAGTTCATAACGTAGCTACCGGCTTCCAGTTTACCGGAATAAATTCTGACGAAAGTCAACGAACCGACGAATGGATCTGTCATAACTTTGAACGCCAACGCCGCCAAAGGCTCTTCATCATGTGGCTTTCTGACGACCTCAGAATCATCATCCAGACTGATGCCCTTAATGTCTCCAATATCTTCAGGAGATGGCAGGAAGTTTACAACACCATCCAACAACGTTTGAACACCTTTGTTCTTGAATGCACTTCCACAGAACACAGGAACAAAAGCTCCGTTGATAACACCTTTTCTGACACAGGAAATTAATTGCTCAACTGTCGGCTCTTTTCCGTCAAGATAAGCCTCCATAACGGCATCATCTTGCTCAACAGCCATTTCGACCAATTTCTGGTGATATTCTTCTGCTTTATCTTTCAAATTTGCTGGAATATCAACGACGGCGTACTCTGCCCCCATTGTCTCATCTCTCCAATGGTAAGCCTTCATAGCCAACAAATCGACGACACCGATAAAATCGCTCTCAACACCGTCCGGTAACTGCATCACTAACGGACGAGCCCCCAAACGATCAACAATCATATCAACACAACGATAGAAATTCGCGCCCGTTCTGTCCATCTTGTTTACGAAACAGATTCTCGGCACGTTATATTTATCAGCTTGACGCCAAACGGTTTCAGATTGCGGTTCAACACCGGCAACGCCATCAAAAACGGCGATAGCGCCGTCCAAAACTCTCAGCGAACGCTCAACCTCAACCGTGAAGTCAACGTGTCCCGGAGTATCGATAATATTGATTCTGTGTCCTTTCCAGTAGCAAGTCGTCGCAGCGGAAGTAATTGTGATACCTCTTTCCTGCTCTTGCTCCATCCAGTCCATAGTCGCCGCACCATCGTGCACCTCGCCCAACTTGTGGGAACGACCTGTGTAGAACAATATTCTCTCCGTCGTCGTCGTCTTTCCGGCGTCGATGTGAGCCATAATTCCTATATTTCTGTATTTTTCTATCGGAGTGTTTCTTGCCATGATTACCACCTATAATGAGCAAACGCCTTGTTCGCCTCAGCCATCTTATGGGTGTCATCACGCTTTTTAATAGCAGCACCTCTGCCGTTATAGGCATCCAATAATTCACCAGCCAACTTCAAAACCATCGTTTTTTCTGAACGCTTACGTGCATTTACCAAAATCCACCTGATAGCAAGCGCCTGCGCCCTGTCATAACGAACCTCGACAGGAACTTGGTAAGTCGCACCACCAACACGACGGGATTTCAACTCGACCGTTGGTCTTACGTTTGCCAAAGCCTCTTCAAAAACCTCTAATCCCGGCTTGCCAGATTTCTTCTGAATAAAATCAAAAGCCTCATGCAGAATCTTCTCTGCAATGGACTTTTTTCCATCATACATCGCCGTGTTTACGAACTTACTGACTACAACACTTCCAAATTTCGGATCAGGTAATACCTTCCTTTTTTCCGCAGCTCTTCTACGTCCCATAAAAAATCCCCTTACTTTGGCTTCTTCACACCGTACTTGGAACGACCTTGACGCCTATCTTTCACGCCCTGCGTATCCAATGTACCGCGAATAATGTGATATCTGACACCTGGAAGGTCTTTGACACGACCGCCTCTTATCATCACGACGGAGTGCTCTTGCAAGTTATGCCCTTCACCCGGAATATAACACGTAACTTCGAATCCGCTTGTTAAACGAACACGAGCAATCTTTCTGAGAGCCGAGTTAGGCTTTTTAGGTGTCGTCGTTGTTACACGCGTACAAACCCCTCTTCTTTGAGGACAAGACAACAATGCTGGAACTTTATTCCTTTTTGCAATGTCCTTCCTCGGATTTCTAATCAACTGATTTATTGTTGGCATAACGCCCCTTCCTCATCAAAAAATATACTATACAAGGCCTGTATGCTACCGAGTCTCGCCCAGATAGTCAAGCCTTGTTTACCAAAAATTAGCTTTCTGTAGAGACACCATCCGCAATCACCGAAACATTTGCATGACTTTCGGCAAGTGCTTCCGCATCCTGACGCAGAGCTTCCTTTCTAATCTTCCCCATAATAAATCCGGTTCCAGCAGGAATCAATCTTCCGACCAAAACGTTCTCTTTCAATCCAGTCAGTCTGTCGACTTTTCCTGTAATAGCCGCTTCCGTGAGAACACGAGTTGTTTCCTGGAATGACGCCGCAGAAATGAACGACCTTGTCTGTAAAGACGCTTTCGTAATACCCTGTAACACAGGAACCGCAACTGCTGGCATTCCGCCGGACTTCATAACTCTTGCATTCTCTTCTTCGAAATCGAGATGATCAACCTGTTCACCAGACAAGAAAGTCGTATCACCCGGAGTGACAACTTTAACCTTCTGCAACATTTGTCTCACAATGATTTCGATATGCTTATCGTTAATCTTCACACCTTGCAGTCTGTAAACATCTTGAATTTCGTTTACGAGGTAATCCGCCAAAGCCTCAACACCCAAAATCTGCAAAATATCATGAGGAGCTTTGCTTCCTTCGATTAAGATATCACCTTTTACAACAGTATCGCCCTCTTTGACCGCAATCTGTCTCCACTTCGGCACCAAGTACTCAGCAGGATTCAAATTCTCATCGTCTGGACGAACGATAATTCTCTTCTTGCCCTTGTAATCCTTACCGAATTCGACACGACCGTTGTATTCACTGAGAATTGCAGCGTCTTTCGGAACTCTCGCCTCGAACAGCTCAGATACTCTCGGCAAACCTCCGGTAATATCTTTTGTCTTCGAAGATTCTCTTGGCATACGAGCTAAAATGTCACCGATTTTAACTTTGTCACCGTTTTTAACTGCAATTACGGAATCAACCGACATTGGATACCTTATCTCTTGACCGCTTGGTAATAAGATAGGGTCACCTTTCTCGTCTTTCAACACGATTCTTGGCTTCAAATCCGCATATCTTGCTTGTTGACGCCAATCCGCAACGACATAAGTTGACACACCAGTTGACTCATCAATGGTTTCTTTCAAGGAAATACCCTCTATCAAATCCGCATAGTGTGCATAACCTTCTCTTTCACAGATAACAGGAGACGTGAACTGATCCCAATCCGCCATCTTAAAGCCTTTTTCGACTTTATCTCCGTCCTTAATGTACAATCTGGAACCGTAAGGCAATTTGTGATGCGCTCTCTCCTTCCCTTTTGCATCGAGCAAAACGATTTCGGAGTTACGACTCATAACAATCTCATAACCTTCACTGTTCTTAACTGTTTTTGCATTACGCAAAGATACTGTTCCATCGTACGTAGCGTCGACGAAAGACATTTCTGCGCCCTTCTGTGCCGTACCACCAATATGGAACGTACGCATGGTTAACTGAGTACCAGGCTCACCGATTGACTGTGCCGCAATGACACCAACAGCTTCACCAATGTTGACTTTCTTGCCTCGCGCCAGGTCTCGACCATAACAAGTCGCGCAAATTCCGTCTTTGCATTCGCAAGTCAGAACCGACCTGATTTTCACTTCGTTAATACCAGCTTCTTCAATCTTCTTAACGGTACTTTCTTCAATGAGCTCGCCCGCTTTCAATATCAATTCACCCGTTGCCGGATCTACAATATCTTCAGCTGGGGATCTTCCAAGAATTCTTTCCGTCAATGACGCAATAACGTCTCCACCAGAGATAATATCTCTGATAACGATACCCTTTGACGTACCGCAATCGTCCTTAACGATTACACAGTCTTGAGCAACGTCGACCAAACGACGCGTCAAGTATCCTGAGTTTGCGGTCTTCAATGCCGTATCAGCCATACCTTTTCTCGCTCCGTGAGTCGAGGTGAAGTATTCGAGAACCGACAAACCTTCTTTGAAGTTTGCGATAATAGGTGTTTCGATAATTTCACCAGATGGTTTTGCCATCAATCCGCGCATACCAGCAACTTGTCTCATCTGTGCCAAAGAACCTCTAGCACCTGAATGAGCCATCATGTACATGGCGTTGATAGGTTTACCGACCTCAACTTTGGAAATATGCTTCATCATTGCATCTGCGACTTTATCGCTACATACCGCCCAAGCATCGACAACCTTGTTGTAACGCTCACCGGCAGTAATTAAGCCTTCCATATATTGCTTTTCATACTCAGCAACGACTTTCTTTGTCGCATTCACGATATCTTTTTTCTGAGACGGAACGACCAAGTCATCCTTACCATAAGAAATACCTGACTTTGTAGAATACAGGAAGCCAAGATCCTTCAGTTTATCCGAGAATATAACAGCACTTTTCTGTCCGCATACACGATAAATCTTCTCGACGATAGCTGCAGCTTCTTTGTTCGTCAATAATTTGTTAATCAACGAGAATTGAATATCAGGGTGCTGAGGCAACAACTGAGACAAAATCATTCTTCCCGGTGTTGTATCCACCGTAATCGCCTTTTTTGTGCCATCATGCTGCAACTGGTAATATCTTGCCTTAATCTTTGCGTGCAAGCTGACGATATTTTCTTCCAATGCGTGCTCAATTTCTCCGATAGAAGAGAACACCATTCCTTCACCCGGCTCTCCGTCTTTCGCTAAGGAAATATAGTAGACACCGAGAATAATATCCTTTGTCGGAAGAATAATCGGCTTACCACTGGATGGGCTGAGAATGTTGTTAGTAGACATCATCAACACACGAGACTCCAACTGTGCTTCCAACGACAATGGCACGTGAACCGCCATTTGGTCTCCATCGAAGTCAGCGTTGAATGCTGTACAAACCAACGGATGCAGCTTAATAGCCTTTCCTTCGACCAAAACCGGCTCAAAAGCTTGAATACCTAATCTGTGAAGTGTCGGAGCTCGGTTTAATAACACAGGATGCTCTTTAATTACCTCTTCCAGAATATCCCAAACTTCCGGACGACCTTTTTCAACCATACGCTTTGCGGCTTTCAACGTCGTTGCCAGGCCGTATCTTTCCAATCTGGAATAGATAAACGGCTGGAACAACTCCAACGCCATTTTTTTCGGCAACCCGCATTGATGCAGTTTTAACTCAGGCCCAACGACGATAACCGAACGACCGGAGTAGTCGACACGCTTTCCGAGCAAGTTCTGACGGAAACGCCCTTGTTTACCTTTCAGCATGTCAGACAACGACTTTAACGGACGCTTACCTGTACCGGTAATAACTCTTCCACGACGACCGTTATCAAACAAAGCGTCAACAGCTTCCTGCAACATCCTTTTTTCGTTCTTTACGATGATATCAGGCGCTTTCAACTCCAACAATCTCTTCAAACGGTTGTTTCTGTTGATAACGCGACGATACAGATCGTTTAAGTCAGATGTCGCGAATCTGCCACCATCCAACGGAACTAGCGGACGCAATTCTGGCGGAATAACAGGAATACATTCCAAAATCATCCATTCAGGACGTGTATCTGAATTCAAAAACGCTTCAACCAACTTCAAACGCTTGACCAAACGCCGGCGTTTCAAATCAGAAGTCGTATTTTTTAATTCCAGACGCAATCTATCTTTTTCGGCCTTTAAGTCGATATTCGCCAACATTGTACGCAACGCTTCTGCACCGATTCCAGCACTGAACGCGTCTTCGCCAAATTCATCTTGCGCTCTGTAGTACTCTTCTTCCGAAATTAACTGATACTGTTTCAAGCTTGTCATACCCGGATCGATAACGACATAGCTTTCGAAATACAGAATCTTTTCCATCTCGCTGGAAGTAATATCCAACAACAGAGCTATTCTGCTAGGAGGTGATTTCGTGAACCAGATATGAGCAACAGGAGACGCCAATTCGATGTGTCCCATGCGCTCTCTTCTTACCTTAGACAGAGTAACCTCGACGCCGCACTTCTCGCAGATAACGCCTCTGTACTTCATGCGCTTGTATTTACCGCACAAACATTCGTAATCTTTCACAGGACCGAATATGCGCGCACAGAACAAGCCGTCTCTTTCTGGCTTGAAGGTTCTATAGTTAATGGTTTCAGGCTTTTTTACCTCACCAAAAGACCAAGACCTTATTCTCTCAGGACTCGAAATAGATACCTTAATCGCATCAAAGCTATTTAAGCTACTGATTTGACCAAAAACTTTCTGTAATTGATTCATTTCCCGATTCCTTCCTAAATCTCTGTTTCAGCATCTTTTTGAACAAGATCCTGTTGGAATTCAAAGTTCAATCCCAATCCGCACAATTCCTTCATAAGAACGTTGAACGACTCCGGAATACCCGGTGTGATGTTCTCATCGCCCTTAATGATAGATTCGTACGCCTTTGTTCTTCCGGTGACATCGTCCGACTTAACCGTGAGGATTTCCTGTAGCGTATAAGCGGCGCCGTAAGCCTGCAACGCCCAGACCTCCATTTCTCCGAATCTTTGTCCACCGAACTGTGCTTTACCACCCAACGGCTGCTGTGTAACTAAGCTGTAAGGTCCGATAGAACGTGCGTGAATCTTATCATCAACCATGTGATGCAGTTTCAACATGTAAATGCATCCGACAGTAACTTTTCTTGCAAACGGAACACCCGTACGCCCATCAATCAACTGTACTTGTCCTGAACCGTCCAATCCACAGCTTTCGAGAGCTTTTACGATATCTTGCTCTCTCGCACCGTCGAACACAGGCGTTGAAACAGGAATACCGTCAACGACATTAGACGCCAGCTCAGCGACTTCGTAATCAGACATATTGTCGATGTCTTTATTTTCGTCAGCCTTGTTATAAATTTCTTTCAACTGAGCCCGCAAGTTAGCCATAAGCTCTTCATCTGACTGGACTTTCTCAATAACTTCTCTGACTTTGCGGCCAAGAGCCTTTGAAGCCCATCCCAAATGTGTCTCGAGGATTTGTCCGACGTTCATTCTCGACGTGACACCCAACGGGTTCAACACAATATCGAGCGGTGTACCGTCCTCCATGTGCGGCATATCTTCAACAGGAACAATCTTCGAAACGATACCTTTGTTTCCGTGTCTTCCCGCCAGCTTATCTCCCGGTTGCAACTTACGTTTATCAGCGACATAAACCTTTATCATCTTCAAAACGCCGGGCGCTAACTCATCACCCTTTCTGAGCTTCTCGACTTTCTCTTCGAAGTTCTTCTGCAATCTAGCCAGAATCGCGTTGAAGTCCTCATGCAATCTTGCAATATCCGCTGCGACCGCCTTATCAGCAACAACGATTTCTCTCCATTGTCCGCGCGGCATTGAGTTCAAGAACTCTTCTGTCATTGCTCCGCGACATTTTACAGGACTTGAAGAAGCTTTTTGCCCGACCAACTTATCACGCAATCTATCGTAATACGTTGACTCAAAAATGGCTCTCTCTGCCTCCATATCCTTACGGAATGCCTCGATTTCTTTCTGCTCGATAGCAACCGCTCTTTCGTCCTTTTCAACACCGCATCTGGAGAAGATTTTTACATCCACAACAGTGCCACGTACTCCAGGAGGTAATCTCAGCGAAGAATCTCTGACATCCGCCGCCCTTTCGCCGAATATTGCCCTCAAAAGTTTTTCTTCCGGAGTCATTAGCGATTCGCCTTTCGGTGTCACTTTTCCGACCAAAATATCTCCAGCCTGAACCTCAGCGCCGATATGTACGATACCCGACTCATCAAGATTCTTTAATGCATCATCGGAAATGTTCGGAAGATCTCTCGTGATTTCTTCATTTCCAAGCTTCGTATCACGAGCCATGACCTCAAATTCTTCGATATGAACAGAAGTGAACTTATCCTCCTGCACTAAACGCTCCGAAATAACAATTGCGTCTTCGAATGTATAACCGTGCCATGACATAAATCCGACAAGAACGTTATGTCCAAGAGCCAGCTCACCCAAATTTGTACCGGAACCATCAGCAATGACATCACCAACTTTGACTACATCGCCTTTCTTTACCAACGGCTTTTGATTTAAGCATGTACTTTGGTTAGACCTCTCAAACTTTCTCAAATTATAGATATCAACACCGACGTTAGAATCATCTCCCGTTGCACGAACAACTATTCTGTTCGCATCGACTCTGTCGACTACACCGTCATGTTTTGCAGTAACGACCACACCAGAGTCATTCGCGACAACGCCCTCTAATCCAGTTCCAACAAGAGGAGCCTGTGCACGCAACAGAGGAACCGCCTGACGTTGCATGTTCGCGCCCATCAATGCACGGCTAGCGTCATCGTTTTCAAGGAATGGAATCAACGCTGCCGCGATAGAAATAATCTGCTTTGGCGACACATCCATAAAATCAATGGACTCACGAGGCAAGCTCATAAATTCACCATTTTTACGGCAAGTTACGAACTCATCCTTAAAGCGGCCATCAACAGTCAATGGTGCGTTTGCTTGCGCAATAATGTGCTGTGACTCATCCATCGCCGACAGATACCAAACTTCATCT
This sequence comes from Alphaproteobacteria bacterium, assembly GCA_024696365.1. Lineage (GTDB taxonomy): Bacteria > Pseudomonadota > Alphaproteobacteria > UBA3830 > UBA3830 > JAILGW01. The sequence continues at coordinate 31,452 of JAILGW010000071.1, forward strand.
GTAACTTTTCCATCGACGACCTTTCTATACGGAGTTTCAATGAAGCCATACTTATTTATTCTCGCGAAAATAGCCAGTGAGTTAATCAAACCAATGTTCTGACCTTCAGGAGTTTCAATAGGACAAATACGACCATAATGCGTCGTGTGCACGTCTCGAACATCGAATCCGGCCCTGTCTCTCGTCAATCCGCCAGGCCCTAAAGCTGAAATACGCCTCTTATGAGTAATTTCCGCCAACGGGTTCGTCTGATCCATGAACTGCGACAATTGCGATAATCCAAAAAACTCACGAATGGCGGAAGCAACAGGCTTTGCATTGATAACATCGTTTGGAACCGCGTTTTCAACGTCAACTGAACCGATGCGCTCTTTTACAGCACGCTCCATTCTAGCCAAACCGATTCTGAACTGATTCTCTAACAACTCACCGACAGAACGCACTCTTCTGTTCGCCAAGTTATCGATATCATCAACTGTTCCGACACCATCTTTTAACTGATGCAGAATCTTTACAATGCGCAAGATATCGTCTTTTGTAAGAATTCCCAAATCTTCAGGCTTATTTACACCAATTCTTCCGTTCATTTTCACGCGTCCAACAGCAGACAAATCATAACGCTCTGGATTGAACAGCATGTTATAGAACATATCTTGTGCACTATCCACTGTTGCCGGTTCACCTGGACGCATAATTCTGAACAGCTCAAACAATGCATCGTCCCTGTTCGCACATTTATCAGCAATCAATGTGTTTCTGATATAACCACCGATTTCTTGATGATCTATACGCAATACCGAAAATGATGGACTATTTTCCACAATCTTCTGAATCAACTCTTCCGTTAATTCATCACCGGCTTCTGCAATGACTAAACCGGTTTTCGGATCTATTATATCTGTTGCATTATATTTTCCGATAAGATCATCCGCAAAAACCACAACGTTCTTAACTTTTTCCTCTTGGAGTTTTTTAATAACGCGCGAAGTTATCTTCTCGCCAGCTTTGAGTAAAACCTTACCACTCTTTGCGTCGATTAAATCTTTTTCGAGTTTAACACCTTTCCACTGCTCAGCATCAAACTTTCTGGACAACAATCCTTTTTTATTGTGCTCTACCTCGTAGCTGTCATAGAAATATGACAGTATTTCTTCTCTATCCATTCCATGGACTTCGGTATACGGCAAAGGAACATCCGGATTTTTTGCCCTTTTCTTCTCAGTTTCCGCAGAATCCAACGCCAACAGCAACGTAGATGCAAGAATCTTTCTCTTTCTATCAATACGAACATAGATTAAATCTTTGGCGTCGAATTCAAAATCCAACCACACTCCTTTATACGGAATAATATGGGCGGCGAATAAATACTTACCTGAAGTATGAGTTTTTCCATTATCATGATCAAAGAACACACCAGGGGAACGCTGCATTTGCGAGACAATGACTCGCTCAGCGCCATTGATAATAAACGTACCGTCCTTCGTCATAATCGGAAGATCACAAATATAGACATCCTGCTCTTTGATGTCTTTTACGCTCTTCTCACCACTTTCTTCATCAATATCCCACACAATAAGCCTGAACACAGCACGCAACGGAGCCGCATATGTCAGTCCTCTGTTACGGCATTCATCTTCTGAATATTTCGGAGCATCAAAATGATAACTGCAGAAATCTATTTGTGCTTTCCCCGAAGCATCTGAAATAGGAAAACTCGACCGGAACGCCTCACCTAAGCCAACATCTCCTCTTATTTCTTTCTTATCGTCAGCGTGCAAAAACACGTTATACGACTCTCTCTGCAACTCTATAAGATTTGGAAGCTTAGCGACTTCCCTGATTCTTCCGAAATTTTTTCTAAACCTCTTACGCTCAGTGAACGTTCTGACCATGTCAAGACCCCGCAAAAATTAATTGAAACAGACCAAAAGGCCTCATCCGTACTCGCTCGATGTCGGAATGTACGGATAAAATACTCTTATAACTAACAAAAGACAAGGCTCTCACTTTATTTACCCATACCTTAAATTAGTCAATAATTAATCAGAAATTAAAAATAATCAACAAAATCTCCATACTCCCGAGACGTGTCAGTTTAATAATTTTCAAATCAAATATCAACATGGTTTTTAGCGAGCATACAGAAAGATTATACCGCATCGAACTTGGACAAATTTAAAGTTGAAGTTTAAATTTGTCCGAATTTTGGATGATAAATACGTCTAGCGGCACGTTTTAAAAGTTGTTTAGCAATAAACGCATTCAACAAAAAATCTGCAGTATTCTGGCGCATGAAAATTCAACGTTATGGTAAATTCTCTCGGCTCTCTTTAAAAACGCAAAAAAATATGCTATATATTTCATATAGTTATCTGTGAGGAATCTCATGAGTGAGTGCTCTTTCAAAGAAGGGGAATTCGTTGTATACCCTGCGCATGGAGTCGGTGTCGTCAAGGGCATCGAAAAGCAGAATATCGCTGGAACGGAACTAAAAGTAGTAGTCATTTCTTTTGATAAGGATAAGATGACTGTTCGCCTGCCGTTGAACAAGTCCACTTCTTCGAAAATTCGTAGATTGTGCACAAAAGAAGAGATGCTGGAGGCTGTTGATTTCTTGCGCACACCAGCACGTGCTAAAAAGATGATGTGGAGTCGCCGTGCGCAAGAATATGAAGCAAAAATTAATTCAGGCGTTCCAATGTCTATAGCTCAAGTCATCAGAGAATTGCACAGAAGCGCCAATCAACCCGAACATTCGTATAGTGAGCGCCAAATTTATCAAGAAGCCTTGGAAAGGTTAACTAGCGAATACGCTGTTGTCGCCAATATCGACGAGGGCGCCGCGCTGGCTGAGCTGAAAAACGCACTAGAAGCCGCTTAGGCTGCCGCTGTTGCCGCCACTGCCTTCCCTGACTCATTTGTCTTCGGAAGCGTTTTGCGCGCTGGAGCCTTTAATTCTTTCGAAGATTCAGGAAGTTTTTTTGGTGGAAGTGCTTTCTTCTCTTCTTCTTCCTTTTTACCTTTTTCCTCTTCTTTTGCAGTACGAGACGTGTCATTATGTTTATTCAACGCTGGCGAACGAGAGACTGTTGAGTTATTCCGATTGTTTGCAGTGGTTTTCTCATCCGGGCTTGCCACAAAAGTTTTGTACGCGTTTAGTGTATCAGTTTTTGTATCTGCTGATATCGTGGACATTGTTTCTTTTAGTTCCGTCCAATCAGGATCTGCTGATTCGCGACCTTTAAGGGTTTTTATAGCATTATTAAACACTGTAAATACTGTCTCCAATGCTATTCTTTTCTTGGTTTCAGTTACATTAGAATTTTCAAATTCTCGATGATAATCGCTGATACCATCGATAGCGTCTTCTACAGCTGTCGCATAAGTACCTCTTAACTTTCCCTTTTCCTTAATCTCATCCAACTTATTAATCAAATCCTCAAAAACAAATGAAAATACGCCTCTCTTAAGTCTTAAAACAGCAGCATCTGTTATAGCATTGAAATTTCTGTTTCCATTCACCGCGTCGTTATATGCAGATGTGACATTACTCAAAAGACGAATTTTCCTCGATGTAGCAGCTTCTTCGAATTCTTCTTGTGCATTTTCGATAGTCGTTATAGTTTTTGTTATCGTAGAGCTTTTTCTTTCAATAGAGCGCAAATTCGTAAGCATACTTCTCATGAGCTCATCAACATTCTCAATACTAGATAAGCTTTTTCTTGGCTGTGTAGAAGCATACCTGTTGAAAGCAGCCAGCAAATTCGCAAGATAAGGCCATCTTTGCGGAATAGTTTTTTGTGCTTCTCCATCAGAACGCTGAGTGCTTATTCTTTCACTCTCATTTCTGGCTGAACGGTACTGTTCTCCTCTTTCACCTGAATGTTCATACCTGCGAGTTCCTTCTTCAATCGCCACGTCTTCTCCATTTTCTCCGTCTATTTGTCGCAGCAAATCGTCATCACATTTAATCATAAAATCTTCCAAATGATCGATAAGACCTTCAATTTTGACGCAGAATAATTCTAGACTGTCACTTAATTCTCTAATGTCCTCCGCTTTTCTGTTACCGAAAGCAATCTGTCTGCAATGACGGGCCGTCTCTTTTAACCTTTCGGTATCAACGTAAGAAAGCATGTAGAAAAACGTCAGTAACGTGTCCTTAAAAAACGGATGGTCAAAATTGATTTTGTCCTCAATAATGGAAGATATTGTGTTTTTAGTTTCAAGTAACGTTTGCAAATCCGCTTCTATTTGAGAAATCATTTCCACCATTTCACGCAGATACGGCTTTTCCCGCTCGTTATTTGTCTCTTTTGCTTTAGCCTGTAGACTTTTACGCACACGCGCGAAATTTTCTTTTATTTTCTGGGCCCCTCTAGTATCAAAGTACCCGACCATCAAACCAATAATATATTCTCCATCACCTTTTAGCGTAATTGCTGGCAGTTTTGGCTGAACAGGTTTTTGTAATGTTTGCAGCGATCTATTTCCGCCGTCATTTTGGAAACTAACGGTTCTAACGTCTCCGCGAGATCGAGCACGCTGATCATTATCCGATTTTTCAACTCCCTTATCATAGTAACTATGAGAGCTTGTATCATTATCATAAATAGTACGGGAGTCACTTCTTCTTTTATCACGCAATTGCGCACCCTGAGAACCGAACTGTTGCTTTTGTGATATTGCTCGTTCTTGTTCGCTTCTATATTCATGTCTATAGTCTTGCCTGGCATGTCTATAGTCTTGCCTGGTTCTTTGTTGTACGGCAGTAGTAGCATTAGCCACGAACATGCATGATATTAAACTTGTGATTACGAATATACATTTTTTCATTTTTACCTCAATTCTTCACGCGCCATAATAAGGACGACGTCTTCCGCTTGCTGTAAATTGTTAATATGAATTTGTTTGTAATTTTCATTTGAATCTAAAACGTAGAATCTCAGTCCTTTTGATGCTAACGTTTTTAATTCTTCTTCGACATTGAAATGTTTTGACGCCTCGTTATAGCTAAATGAAAAGACGATGACCAAATCCAAAGAATTTTCTATAAGGTTGTACGCCCCCTTAAGAACGTCAAATCCGTATTCAGGAAGGTCGACTAACAGCTTTGTTAGTCGCTTTCCGGAAAATTCTTCATCTATTGTTTTGCACGGACACTTAATCGTTTTAGAAGCTTTTGTTTGTGTTAAAGATAATGACGCATAATCATCTATCGGACATTTCCCGTTAATAGATGTAATGGCCAGATTTTTTAAGATAATGACATTTTCCAATTCATTTAATGTAATGCTTTTTTTCAAACATTTATAAATTCGCGAATTAGCTTCATACGCATAATATTGACCATTATTTCTTAGTTTGTTTGCGATAATAATCGTATTAAATCCGAAATAAGCGCCGACTTCAGCAACAATATCTCCACTTTTACAGACAGTCTCAGCGACTTTTGAAAATCCGGAATTTATATCCCCTGAGAAACGCAATTGAGTTCCAAAGAACGGGTCATCTGCTCGAATGACTAAAGGAAATTTGTTTTTAATCTTTGTTATCGTAAATTCATCGTTTAGGGTTACCTCTCCCCTTAATTTCGGGACAAGATTCATAATAGACTTCGATTTTTCTACGAATAAAACGATAACAAGAAGAATAAAAGATATCCCCACTGCAATAGCAACCGGTCTATTGCGTACTAAAAAACTTTGCTGCTGTGGCCTTTGATAAAAAAACTCCTCGTCCAATAACAAACTCCGTTACCATACTCATACATTAAACGCATAAAAACGTTACTAAATGGTAAATGAGTTTAATAAAATTCTTTACAACTTATCGTAAAAATATGTATTCTTTTCTGTGAGGTACAGAGGATAAAAATTTGGCCACTATTTTGCACAATCAAGAAGGATTATTGGCGCAAGTAACTGCAAGTTTTGCTGGCAAAGATACAGTATTATCATCTTTACGTGGAAAAGAAGGAATATCTGAATTATTTGAATTTCAAGCTGTATTTTCTTCTTCAAATAGTTCTGTTGATTTGGAAAAAGTCCTCGGCTCTGGAATAACGCTGACTATAAAGTCCGAAACACAGGAAATCTATCATGATTCAACGGATAATGTTGTTGATGAAACGCACGTCAGATATATAGACGGAATTATTGCAGAATTTTCGCAAGGTCACACACAAACAAAAGGTGATGGCACAACAATTACGGAATATACGGCAATCATCAAACCAAGTTTGTGGTTGCTAACACTAGATAAAAATTATCTAATTTTCCAGAACAAAAGCGCAATTGATATCATCAAACAGGTCTTATCGGATAACGGGATAAAAGACCTTGAAGACAAAACCAGCTCCTGTGGTAAAGTCGTCCGAGAATATTGCGTTCAATACGGAGAAAGTAGCTTCAATTTTATATCTAGATTGATGGAAGATGAAGGTATCTTTTATTATTTCAAACACGAGCAAGGAAAACATACCCTCGTTTTAGCGGACAGCTCAAATGGATACGAAAACGTTTCGATAGAATCGAAAGGAGGGCGCATTCTGGGACGACAAGTAATACAGGACGGAAGCAGTTCCGGAAACGGTGCAAAAATCAGCTTCATTCAAAGTACCAATGCCGTTTGTCCTCTAAACAGGATATTTAATACGAAAATTACAACAGCAGTAAATAGCGGGAGTTATTCCGCTGCAGATTATAATTACACAATTTCACAAACCAAATTATTCAGCAAATTGGACACTCGGTGGAAAGGACAGAACGTTTACGATTACCCCGGTGGATTTGAAAAGTTAAAAGACGGAGATAATTTATCGAAACTTCGCGTACAACAGTTTGAGTTTAAGCACAAGTTGTTCAGCGCGAATTCCACTGCGGCTATTCTGGTACCGGGACATTTTTTTGAGGTAACAGGACACCCTGCGAAAAATTTTAACAAAAAATATGTTGTGTATCATATAGAGCATTTTTTTGATTTCGATAATGTTAATGGCTTCGTTTATAGGAATAATATATCCGCCTTCGATTCCAACACTGAATTCCGCCCACCTCGCATAACACCAAAACCGAGGATTTACGGTTCACAAACAGCTGTTGTTACATGCCCGTCAGGAGAAGAAATTTTTCGTAATGAATATTGCGCTGTAAAAGTACATTTTTATTGGGATCAAGTCGGAGAAAGTGCCGACACAGACAAAAGTTCCTGCTGGATACGCGTTGCGCAATTACTCGCAGGAAGCGGTTGGGGAGCGATTTTTGTTCCTCGCGTTGGACAAGAAGTTGTAGTTACTTTTTTGAATGGGGACCCTGATAAACCTCTCATCACTGGATGTGTTTACAATGATCAATATATGCCGGCATATTCTGATCAGGATGCAATGAAATCGTCTTTAAAAACCGTAACATTTAAAAATGATGATGAAGAAGGCTTCAATGAATTCAGATTTTACGATGAAAAAGATAAAGAAGAAATTTATGTTCATGCGCAAAAGGACGTATATGTCGATATTATAAATTCACGCAAGACGGATATAGAAGAATCTGACGATACGTTAACGTTACTAAAAGGTAATCGTTCCATTTTTCTAAAATCAGATGAAGGGAACAATGAAGTTAAACATACCATGGAAATTACCAAAGGTGATCAGATAGTTAATTTGAAAGAAGGCAATCTGAAATACACCATCACCAAAGGTAATAGCGAAATCACGTTATCAGAAGGTAATGAAACTATAAAGCTGGAAAAAGGCAATCGCACTATTACTCTTTCTAAAGGAGATTTGAAATACGATGTCACAGGTGATTGTACATTCAAGATTTCAGGGGATTTAACTATAAAAGCAGACGGTAATATCAAGATTGAAGCCGGAAAGCAAATATCTATGAAATCCGGAACCAACATGAAAATAGAATCAGGTACCGATTTATCAGCAAAATCAGGTACAGGATTTAAAGCAGAAGCAGGCATGAACTTCGACATTAAAGCCACAATGAACCTAACAATGAACGCAAATATAAATATGGAAGCGAAAGCAAACGTCAATATGCAACTGCAGTCGAATGTTAATATGTCGGTAAAATCAAATGTTATGTTTGAGGCCTCAGGAATGGCTATGACTAAATTAGGTGGACCAGGCGCAATGGATATATCTGGAGCGGCTATCTCCGTCTCTGGTATGGGCGCGACGCAAATTAAGTCACCGGTAATTCAACTTTCAGGAGCGATAAAACTTGGATAATAACGACACACAAAATTCCAATGAATCAAAAATTGAAGAAATCCGTGATGCAAACGGCAAACTTCTGCGGACAATATCTATGTTGAACGGTATCCTTCATGGGCCGATGGTTGGATATGACGAAGATGGAAATGTTGCTCAGGAAATGATGTATGAGAATGGTGTTCTATCTGGAGATGCAAAATTCTATATGAATACCAAGTTACTAATGACAACCTTTTTCAAAAATGGATTGCAGGAAGGAAATACTGAGTTTTTCGTAAACGGATTAAAGTCGGGCTCGGTCCCCATGAAAGAGGGCAAATTCGATGGTATTTTTACTTCTTATGACGCAGCTGGAAATATCATCAGAGAAGCGAATTATGTTGCTGGCCTACAAGAAGGTGAATGCCGCACTTATTATCCAAATGGATGCTTGCTTGAAATGTCTACGTATAAAAACAACGTACTAGATGGAGAAGTCGTAAAATATTTTCAGGACGGAGCAGTAATGCAAACATCAAATTTTCAAGAGGGAAAACCTGTTGGAACGGTAGATACGTACGACAACAACGGAAATTTAGTCTCCAGTGAGGAGGTCTGATGGGATTTGCCGTAAGTATTGGAGCACTAGTTCAATGTCCTTTCGGTGTTGCTCCAACTCCTTTAGTATTTTTACCGTTGTCATTAATAGGACCGAGTGGTCCTTTAGGTTCTTGCAATGATTTTATTCCATTTTTAAACATAATGCCATTCGGGGTGTGTTCAAGCTTAGCGAATCCAATAACGGCGGCACAAACAGCGGCAGCTCTTGGTGTGCTCACTCCGGGTGCATGCATACCTGTCCCTACAGGAACATGGACACCCAATAAACCGACAGTCATAATGCCTACGGGGACTCTTTTAACCAGTGACTCTACATTGAATTGCGCTTATGGGGGTGTTATAAAAATAATCAATCCAATGCAGTTTATTATAGCGACATAGATAACGAATAGAGTAGTGATTTAAATGGAAGATTGTATTTTTTGTAGAATAGTTGCAGGCGAGAGCCCTGCGTATAAAATTTGGGAAGATGACGAACATTTAGCGTTTTTATCGATATACCCGAACACACTCGGAGCGTCCGTTGTTATTCCTAAAAAACATTTTTCAAGTTATGCGTTTGCTATGCCTGACGATGAACTTGCGAAATTAACGCAGAAATCGGCAATAGTCGGAAGGCTTTTAGATAAAGCGTTCGATGATGTCGGCCGTACAGCGATGGTATTTGAAGGATTCGGTATTAACCATGTTCATGCAAAACTATTTCCTCTGCACTATACTAGCGGAGAGTGGCGTCCACTTCATACCGACTACAATAAATACTTTGAAAAATACGAAGGTTATGTTTCTTCGCATGAATATCACGGTCCACACCAAGATTTAGAAAAACTAGCGGCCAGAATCAGAGCCTGTTTATAGAGAAAAATTGAAATGACACTAAAAATTAAAGCGATTGCTTTTGCCACTCTTTTTATCTTTTTTTTATGGAGCAACAGAAGGAATACTGAAACCTGTAGCTATTCCTCAGCAGCCGCAAGATATTAATATGAATGCAAATCCCGGACGTCATATGACAGGCATGCAACATGTTCCATTGGGTTCTGAATCAAGTTTTGGGTATGGTTTTACACCCAGAATACCAAGTTTTCTGATATCATATACTGATCTCCCCACCTTTGAGCCTAAGTTGAATCCTGTGTCAATATCCCACTCTGGCAGTATTGAATCTCTATCTGAATCACCATCAGGAACAGATTCTTCCTCCGAAATCGATAAGAATTCTCTTGCGGCCTTTGAAAATCCAAAATTACCTGCCAAAAGTGTTATTTACCCCGAAACCGAAGAAGAACTTAAAGAAATGCTCCCATATTCCGATAGGCACGATCTAAACAATATATTTTTCTATGGGGCACTTACTCCTAAAGCCCCAAGCCCCGATACTCCTCCAAAAAAAAACGTACGAGTAGAAGAATGGAAATGTTTTTTAAAAGAACGTGGGTATCTAGCTTCTTTAGACATAGAATATTTCATGAAAAATATGTACCTCCATTTATTTTTTCCAGGGGGAGGAATTGTTAATTTTGAAATGCCGCGCGACGATATACATCTTTATTATGACATTTTTCTAAACTGCAAAGAAAAAATTGAATTGGAACGAGCAAAAGCAAAAGCAAAATCTCCCCCTCCATTTTTACCCCACATTTAGTATTTGAATTTGCGCGCAAAATATGATAAGTAAATAAGCACCTGTATTGGGATAGATAAAAATGAATATTTTGCAGAATTTTGAAAAGAAAGAACAAGAGAGATTATTGGCCGATAAGGTAATCCCTGAGTTTGCAGCGGGAGATACTTTGAAGGTTTTGGTGAAAGTTGTTGAAGGTGAAAAAGAACGTATGCAGTCCTTTGAGGGAGTGTGCATTGCCCGTCATAATAATGGAATCGGCTCTTCAGTCACCGTCAGAAAGATTTCGTTTGGTGAGGGAGTTGAGAGAGTGTTTCCACTTTATTCACCGAACATAAAGATTGAAGTTGTGCGTCACGGTGTCGTAAGAAGGTCAAAGTTGTACTACTTGCGCGGAAGACTTGGTAAAGCCGCAAGAATCGCAGAGAAAAATATGTATAACAAAATGATGGCAGAGGAGTCAGAAGCTCCTGTCGCTGATAACGCCACTGTTGCAGAATAGTTTTTTGTTTCTCGTGTAATATTCACCCCGCTGTTTTCGCAGTGGGGTTTTTTTGTATTCAAATCGCAGACATAATATATTTAGATACAAAAAAAGCAGCCAAGAAATGACTGCTTTCTGAAATTTACTATTGTAAAGAGATAACTACTTCTTATTTACAATTGATTTTGCTTCTTCAATTGACTCTTTAAAGCGCTTTGTGACTGCGGCGGTCAAGTCATTGTTTGTCGCAGTAATCATATCGGAAATTTGCTTGCTGTTTCCAATTGCCTTTACGATTGTGTCGCGGGTCACTTCGGAAAATCTTGCCATAGCTTCTGATGGTTTCGTGCTCTTTTCCATAATGCTGCCCATATCTGCCATCATCTGCTTAATAAACGCCGATTGCAGTTTTGTAATTCCAT
>JAILGW010000084.1 GCA_024696365.1 Alphaproteobacteria bacterium
GTCTCCTTTCGCTGCCTCAAAAGCTACTTTTGCCTTAAACGCTGAATCGTGCATCCTTAATCTCCTCATTGTAAACTCTCCCATAACAAAGGTTAATCTATTTACACTTCAACCTCTGTCCAGTTTTTGTTTACCACTATACCGGACACGTGGCCGAAGGAAATAAGACAAACAAACGTTATGTTCGTTGTGTGAGGTAAGTATCCGTGACCGCATTTTATGAGCGAAGCGAATTATTTTCGTCCGCCCTTTTGAAATTTGGCTCCCACTCAGGTGGAGTTGGCGCGAAGCGGCTGAGAGGGTTTCCCGCCGAGATGTGAGTAGAAGATTTTTAACTTTTTTGATGGAGTTGACAGATGAGTAGATTAGAAGAAGCATTAAAAAAGAGATATTTTGATCTGACAAAAGAATTCTTAGAAATTCACAACATTTCTAAATATAGTTTTCCCTTTTCTTACGAAACATGCCCTATTCTTGTAGATGTTGACGGCGATGTGGATTTAGGTAACAAAAATCTTACTGATGCAGATATCAAGTTCAAATTCCGAAATGTAACTGGAAACTTTAATTGCTCAAAAAACCGCTTGACCAGTCTGAAATTTGCTCCCGATTTTGTTGGCAGCAATTTCGACTGTTCAAACAATGAGCTGACATCATTCGATAATGCTCCAGAGTTTGTTGGAGGGGATTTCGACTGTTCGAACAATAAATTAACATCTTTGGGGAATAAACCTTTGTGTATAGTCGGTGATTTATACTATTCAGACAATCCGTCACTGCCATCTTTGCCGGAAAGGATCTTCACAAATCCTGATGAAGAAATTGATGAACAGAAATTTAAAACGATAGGAAACATCACAATTAAAGGATCAATTCGCAATAAACTCACAAAGAAAGCATTGTGGCACAATAAAATTGAAGTCAAAGAAGAAAAAAACAACAAAAATGAAGAAAAAGAAATTGATCCAGCCAAGAAATCTTTATTGGCAAAAATGGTTTCAGAGAAAATCGTACCACGCTATTTGTATAGATATTGTTCATTAAAAAAACTCCCGAATCAAGATAAAAGAGACACGATAAATTCGCATACTAAAAGCATTCTAACCGCCAACGAACTATACTTCACTAATCCAAAAGAATTTAACGATCCATACGACAGTGCTATTCCAATAAACAGCAATTCATCCAAAGAAGAAATAAAACTCTGGACTGATTCAAACGGTTTGTCTGAAAATCATTTTTTAGTAGGATTTATGCAAAATTATTCTGACTTTATTAAAGCATTTATGTTAAAAAAAATAGAGGATGTCGGTATCTGCTGTTTTTCGAGCTTCTGCGATTCGATTTTGATGTGGTCACACTATGCAGATTATCACAAAGGAATATGCTTAAAATTTGACATTCTTGAAGATCAGAATCTCTTTTTCAAACCTTTAGTGGTTCAATATACTAAAATCCTACCGAGTAGCTGCTTTCTCGATAAAAGCAAAAAAGAAGTAGAAAAAATTGTTCAAAGAAAATTTTCCGATTGGAGCTATGAAAGCGAGGTGAGAATTTTAAAAAGTGATACAGAAATCCAAAACAATAAAAAGTCTACAGATAAAGAGGAGAACCAATCAAGAATTTTCAAATTCAACAACAAAGCTCTTGTAGAAGTAATTTTCGGAGCAGAAACTAGCAAAGAAAATATAAAAATCATAAAAAAGCTATGCGAAAAATCAGACAAAAGCCATGTGACATTTTCTCAAATGAAGCTGAGGCAAGAGATTAAAGATATGAAAGATAATCAAGGTAATAAAAATATTCACTATGGGTTAGAAAAAGAAGATTTGTAGAATTTTCAGGAGTTAAAAATGAAAAAGATCATCCTTTTTACAGCATTTATGCTGTTCTCTGCTTTTACAATGCCGCTTTTTGCGTCATTTACATCCACGACAGTTCAAGGTGATGTAATCGTGACAGACACCAAGACAGGACTCATCTGGCAGAAAACTTATCTGTCGGTCGAGCGTAATTGGCAGCAGGCTCTTTCCTACTGCGAATATCTGACTTATGCCGGATACACCGACTGGCGGCTGCCGAACAAAAACGAGCTTGCCTCCCTCGTGAATTACGCAAAATATAATCCTGCTTCAGATTTTCCCGACATGCCGAGCAACAGCTTCTGGTCTTCCTCTACTGACGCAGGCTATACATACTATGCTTTTTGCGTCCTTTTCAGGGATGGTGCCGTGTACTCCGGCGACGGCTTTAAATCAAGCAATAACTATGTCCGTTGTGTGAGGTAGTTCGTTACGCAAAACAAAATCACCTCAATCTCCTCTGCGGGTCCGGGGAACCGGAACCGCAGAGGATTTCACAAAACAAGAGTTTGTTTTGTGCGGTCGAGCAGACCCACGCTCCCGGAGGGTTTCACAAAACAAGGGATTGAGGTTTCAACAAGTTTTTTCGGAATTTTTATCTGCGAGCAACCGTTGTTCAGCTACATTTTCAACTATAAAATGCGACAGAACAAATCCTGGTATTTAAGAAAATTTTAAATTTAATTAAAAAAATTGTGATTTTTCTCTTGACATTTTTATTTTCATTCATATAATTCGCAAATGTAAGGTCTCCATTAACCTGCGGGTTACCGCGAAGAGATGAAGATTAACGAGGGCTGCTTTCGGGCAGCCTATTTTTTTGAGGAAAATTTTGTTCTCTCTGAAAAAGAATCTGAAATTCATTTCTATAGATCAGAAATATTTGAAATATCTTCACGATTTCTGCAAGGAAGTCTACTACTTACCAGCTGGATATGAAACAAAACCTTATCTGGGAATTCTTGTGGAGGATAGAGGAACAGAATATGTGATTCCGCTTTCTTCAGCCAAAGAAAAGCACAAATTTTGGAAAAATGTCGATAGCGACCGCTTTCTCATTTTTGAAAATTGCGAAAAGTCTGAAAAAGCATTCAACGGCATCTACGCGGAAAATCCTGACGGCTCGCTGAAACACATCATTTCAGTCATAGACTTGAAGAAAATGATTCCGATAAAACCGGGGCTCTACTCCGAAATAAACTTGAATTCTTCCCCTGATGATTCGGAAGACATGAAAAAATACAAAGTTCTCTTGAACATCGAATATAGTTTCTGCATCAAAATCATTGATTCGGTGATTCAGAAAGCCTCAGTTTTATACGACAAACAGATATCTACAGGTAAAATACTGAATTTCTGCTGTGATTTCAGACTTCTTGAAGAAAAAAGCAGAGAATATTCCGCAAAATAAATGATGTCCGATGCATGTTCGGAGTAAAACCTTTTTGCCCTCTCCGTTACTGCGTGACACCTCTCCCTGAGTGAGAGGCAAGAGCAAGCGCACGGCTTCACAAAACAAGGGGTTTCAATAGATTTCTCTTATTTATTTTCTATCAACAGCAGATCCTTCTTCAAATCAAGCGAAAGTATCGTTTCCAACTGCCTTTTCGCGGTATCGCGGAGTTTCAAAAGTCTCTCTTTTTGAGAGATTTTCTGCTCAATCAGAATAGCGTTATAACTTTCAAGGTTCGCGAGTACCAAAAGATGCGGAATATCTGTATAATCCCTGATGTTTCCGCTTTTATCCGGATTCGCGTTACGCCATTCTTTCGCGGTTTTTCCGAAAAGAGCGACATTCAGCAGGTCAGCCTCATCGGCATAAACAAAGTTTTGTTGTTCAATAGTGAGATCAGGCAAAAGCAGATTCTCTTTGACAGCATCGGTATGAATTTTGTAATTCAGCTTCGAAATTTCCCGATTCAGATTCCAGTTGAGTGAAAGACGGCTGTTTTCATCGGATTTGAGACGGCGGTAGTCCTTCATTATATAAAGCTGAAACTCCGGTGAAATCCAAGTGGCGAATGACATTGCAATATCGCTGTGGGCG
>JAILGW010000081.1 GCA_024696365.1 Alphaproteobacteria bacterium
TGCAATACGCATTAGTATCGGATACATAATCGGGATCTGAGGTTGAATAATTAATTTTATATGTTGGGCGATGGTATAAAGTAAAATCATCCAAGCCAGCATTGACAAAATCAAATTCGCCAGTTGTTACTGGGGTGAGATTTGTTGTGGCATATCCATTTTCCTTTAAAACATAATTAATTGTTTTGGCTTCAATTTTTTCCTTGCACCAATAGACATATTTGCCTTCATCAGAAAGAGTTCTATCATCTTCCGCTAAATCATATTCAAGATAATCATTAAGTTGAATGTCGCTTACTAGGCCAGCTTGAAGAGAACCCATATCACCGACTGTAGTGCCATGGTATTGTTTCTCAAGACCCGTGCGCGTCGCGTACGAGTACCAAGCAAAAGTCCCGCAGACGATTGCTGCGAGAGATACATTAAATAATATGGCGGCGCTGAATGATATTAAGCGCGATTTAGCTATGTCAAAAATCTTATGATTCGTGCGCACCTATTTCGACTCCAAGGATAAGTGCACTATTAACAGGAGCTTCACCTTCACATTGAGGATCGGAACCTTCAATCCAAAAGACAAAAGTATATCTTACCTTTTCTTGTGGTTTAAGTTTTGTAACTGTTGATTTAAGGATTAAGTTAGAATTTATAAATTCTTCTGCGTATCCACTATCTTCAACATCAGAAACTCTTTCTTTCCAGGATTTTTCTCCGTTTTCATCTATATGGTAATTTTTGCTCTTCTTCGCGTATGTAACGTAATTGTGCTCGTCTAGGTTTCTATTTTCATAAAAACGCACACGTAAAACAGAATCCAAATCAAAACGATTGGAAGCATCATGAGAAGGTTGAGACATTGAAAGAGCGAGATCGTAATCTGCGCTACTTCTACCTTTATTGGTTACATAGAATGTGTACTTAAAAAATAAAGTAGATTTTTCATTGATAGTAAGACGTGAAAAAGTATTCTCGTCATCTACTTCAAGATTTTCGTTTTCAAGTATCAATTGTTCCTCAGCATATTCATCATATGAAGGAACGGTGTCTGCAACTAAATATACAGCATTGCTATCTTCTTCAAGTGTGGTTGATAAAGCTAATTGAGCTCCACTATTTGTCAAAGTGACAGTTAAAGGAGCGGCTCTTTGACCTAATAAGGCAATAGCCATAAATATAATGACTAAGCCTGCACATGCACCAGCAATTGCTGCTATGATTCTTCTTCTCCTACGTCTATGTATGTAATGAAGATCGACCATATTGAAAATTGTTATTTAATAGTGCTTGTTCTATTAATATGTGTCCCAAGGATTAAAACAAAAAGCCAATGCCTATCATCATAACAGTGGTTTTGTTTTTATCCACAAGGCAGCTGGCTATCTTACCCCTTATTTTATAAGACCCTATAGTTTTGCGTCACCGTATCACTACGGTTTTGCTTTTTACAAAATCAAATATAAGAGAAAATCAAATCACTGTCAACACTTATGTTGTAAACAAAGGAATTAAAAAACGCCGCATTGAGCGACGTTTTGTTTGATTTTATGATTTGATTAATTATTCAGATTTTTCTTCTTTTTTAGCTTTTTCTGATTCGCCTTGAAGTTCTTTTAATAATTCAGCACGAAGAGCAGCTTTTTGTTCTTCGCTAAGATCATCAACCGCAACTTCTGGTTTTTTGCCAACTTTACGGACGTATAAAATTAGAATAACGATATTTAAAGCAAGTAAAGCAAACAACGGGAATAAACCAACCCAGAAATATACAGTAGAGTGGGTTTGCAAATAACCAATAAATGGTCCATTTAATGAAGCTTGGTGTTCAAATTCAACACGGCTCATATTAGCATGTCCGGCAGGCATTGTGGCAAGCATAATAATAGCAACAATAAATAGGAAAATAGTAATTGCAACATCTATGCCAATTCCTGAAATTATTAGAATGCGTTTTGCTTTTTTACTCATAATGTTTGCCTCTATTGTTAATTTAATCATATTCTTTTTTCAAAAAACAACCAAATATTTTTTATTGGTGTGGGTTATATGGAATTTTTATTTCGCAAGGTTGAACAGTTTTATATAAATAAAAAAGAAAAACAAAAAGGGTGCACTAAGCACCCTTCTAACAAATTGCTAAACTGCAAATTCGTTAAATGAATTATTCTGCTAATGCAAATGCGAAGTTGACACCTTGAGCAACTGCTGCCATTGAGTTAGCTGTTGTACATTGTGGATCTTCACCTTCAAACCAAGCAAAGACTTGGAAATGGTATTCAACAGTAGATTCTAATGTAACGATGCTGTTTTTAACGATTGTAGCGGCTCCATCAGATGGTGTAAGTTCGCCAATATCCCAGTCATAGAAGACGTCACCTGCTTCAACAGTACCGGCTGTTTTAACGCCTTGAGCAGCTGCTTTTAACACACCAACGTGTAATGCTTTCCAAATTTCAACAGAAGTATCTGGTAAGGAAAGAGTAATTGTTAAATTGACTGCGCTTGATGCGTGGATGGTAGCTGGGTGTGTTTCATCTTCTGGACCAGTATAAGCTGGATTTGGTATATCAGCATCAGAATATAAGAGATATAAGTCATCGACACAGTAGTTGTCTGCGGATGCATCTCTTACGAACCACATAGCGCTTTCGCCTGTACCGGCCGCATCACCGATCTTATTATTTGTAATAGCGTCAGAAATACTGTGTTCAGCTGAGTAAACGGCTGGGTCAGCAACTGGGTTTGCATCTAAATTAATTGCATAAAAACCTAAACCAGTAGTGCCTGATTGCATTGTGTAGGATTTGTATGCTGTATCGCCTGTAACGACAGCACCTGCTGTTTCAGAAGCGTGAACAGATTTGTTTGTTGTAGCGTGTCTGTCTACTGGAGAAACTGGTAAGACAGGAGATTTGACAGCTGTAGCGTCAACTGTAACAGCGTTTGTCCAACCTGTTGCGGATGTTTTAGAGATCATTAAAGATTTTGAGGTTGTTGCTGTAATGGACATGCCAGAAGCAGTAACTCTTGTATTGCTAGAGAACCAAGCAACTGTGCCTGTAACGGCAGCGGCCATACCTAATGCTAAAATAGCAGCGGCTGGGACTAAAATTTTTGTCTTTTTCATTTGTAATTTTCCTTTCGAATAATCGTATAAACGACAAAATCATCCAACGAAGGTCTATTTCATTGAATGGGATGATAGTTATGTGCTTCGAACTAGTTAAGAATGGGA
>JAILGW010000066.1 GCA_024696365.1 Alphaproteobacteria bacterium
ACAACGTTATAGAAAAATTCAAACATCATTTTGTGCAAAAAATAGATGCTTATCTATACAGGTAAATACTCAAAATTATGATGAAGTTATGGCGTTTATAACTTCCTTAAAACAAGCGGATATACCGTTATGTGTTTTGCAAAAAATATCAAAATTGTGTGCGGAAAATAAAATAAGGACGGAGCAACTCTCGTATGAAAACGGAATCGCTAAAATTAAAACGCAATTAAATAAAAAGGAAATAAAGAAATTATTACGCAATAAACTAATTACAATTGAAAAAAATCTATCCGCAGAAAATGAATTTGAAAACTTACTGGAAGATAAAAAATTTGAGGTAGTGATATGTATAAAAATAAATTGAAATTATACGCATTAATTACTGCCATTATCGCTTTTGGAGTGAGTGATTTCTATCTTTTTTTGCAGTATAAAAATTTAAAAAACAGAAATGAAGAATTACGCACAAGTGAAACGAAAATACAAAACTTGGTGAATAATTTCAGTAATCAAAATATTCTGTGTTTTAAATCCGTAAATAAACTTTTTGCAAAGAACGATATAAAACAACAAATTGAAAAAGTTGCGAAAAAAATGCCTATAGAAAATTTGCAGTTTAAGGCGGATGAAAACAAAAAAATTGAAATAAAATTTCATACGAAGAATGAAACAAATGCTTACGATTTTTTGGAAAAGTTATATTTTGAAATAGGTGGTGTTGTACATTTCTCGACTTTAAAAATCGGACGTTTTTCTGATAATAAAATTCACGTTTGGTGTGGTATTAAAACAGAAATGCCACAGGTTAATGAGTATGATATTTCGATAACTCCTTCAAAATATCAAAGACCTTCAATTGCTTTATTCAAGCGCTCAAAAAAACATCAATTGCATTGTGTAATTCACGATAAGAAAGTCTTTATCGATAGTAGATGGTATAAAGTCGGAGATAAAATCGACGAATACCAAATTTCGAAAATAGAAAAATCTTCAGTAGAATTAAAAAATGCCGAAAAACGAGTTAACGTTCAACTGGGACACTCTTGGTAAATTTTGCGCTGAGATTATCTATTAATTTTGCAAGTGCGCCGTTACCCATTACGTTGAAGCTAGTAACGAATGGATCAAAAATTACATAGATAGAAATAATCAGCGTGGACATTTCCGGAGTAAATCCAAGATATTTTTCGAGTATTGGAGCCATGATGATAATACCTCCGGCAGGAACGGCAGCGACAGAAAATTTTGCGATTACAAAAAATATCGTGAAAATAAAATACGAAGATAGCGATGGTTCTGGCATGCCAAAATGTTTTAACAACGCATAAGCTAACAGTGGAATCGATAAGCAATCTCCCAACAAATGGATATTTACTGTAGTTGATACAACAGAGCTGGCAAGCTCTTTGTTCTTTACATTTTTCTCCACACACATAATTGTCACCGGCATGGTTACCGCGCTTGATATTGTGCTGAACGCAGTAATTAACGCTGGAAACATATTCTTTAAACAGGTCAAAGCGCTTCTTATGACGCATTTATTCACAACGAAGTAGAAAAGCAACGTATAAATAGTCGCGTAGGAAACGAAAATAAGTAAAATCTGCGAATAGCTTTTTATAATGGAAACTAATATTCCGTCAGAAGCACACTTAATCACAAAACCCGCAATGAATAACGGGATGATAACAGAAATGAATGAGAATAGCTTTTGAGTAAAAATATCGACGTTATGTGCGAGCTTAAGCGCAAGTGTTTTATTATAAAACGCCATTAATAAACCGCTTGCGATACCTCCGAAAAGTGCGAACTCGTTCTTAATAAAGTTTGGTAATACAAATAAGAAGTAAGGTTGCAGGGCGTTATCGTTTGTTGGAATTTGTCCAAAATTTAGATCTACATGGTAAAGCAACTCACCGACATAATGAGTCACGAATGTATTAATAAAATTCGATGTACAAAGGCATCCGAAAATCAGGAGAATTACACTTGCGGCATGACCTGCAAGTTTCACAAAAGTTTTAAACAGCAATCCAAAGATGATGAATGGTAAGCAGAACAGTACTATTGATTTTAACGTTAAACTGCACGCGAAAATTACCTGCTTTACGGTTAATGGAATAAATGGATTTAAAAAAATCGACGCGATAATAACGGCAATTAAGATAAATGGTAATTTTTTCATCATAACAGTTATTTATTCTTATCTATGCGGGTAATATAGTAGGGTAATTTGCTTATTACAATTGAATGAACGAAATTTTTGATATGAGCGACTATTATAAAATAAAAGACGGAAAGACCTATATAAATATTAGGGTAACTCCAAAAGCATCAAAAAATTCAATTGCGGGACTTCGAAACAATGAGCTTTTAGTGACAGTAACAACTGTTCCTGAAAATGATAAAGCGAACATAGCAGTAGTTAAAATTCTCAGTGATTGGCTTAATATTGCGAAATCCAAGATAAGCATAATTTCCGGTCATAAATGCCGAAACAAAGTTGTGTGCGTTGATGCTGAAGTAACTATTCCAAACGTAGAAAATAAAAGTTAGAGAATTTTACTTTTTAATTGGCCACAAGCCGCGAGGATATCGTCACCTCGAGATTTGCGAATAATCGCGCGAATATTTTTGGACAACAGTATTCTCAAAAAACGATGTGCGACTTCTTTAGAGCTTCCTTGCAATTCGGAATTAGGCCAGCTATTGAACGTTATCAAATTTACTTTACTCGGTATGCCTCGTAACAACGCAGCTAATTCACGCGCATTTTCATCAGAATCATTTACATTTTTCAAAAGCAAATATTCAAAAGTTACATGAGTTGTATTGCTTTGTATTTGATAATTTTTTGCCGCTTTCAAAACGACACTGATATTATATTTACGATTTATCGGCATAATTGAATTTCGTATTACATCATTTGGCGCATGCAAAGATATTGCGAGCTTTACGCCAAACGACGCAAGGTTTTCAATTGCATTATCAATAATTCCGCAAGTTGAAACAGTTATTTTATTCCGAGAGAAATTGTGGGCCTTTTCAGATAACAGCAGATTTAATGCGTCAGACAAATTATCGAAATTTAAAAGCGGTTCTCCCATGCCCATAAAAACCAAATTGGTTATCGAAAATTTATCTTTCCAAAAAAATATTTGTGCCATAATTTCCGATGATGTGAGGTTTCGCGTAAAAGACTGAGTTCCCGTGTGACAGAATTTACATCCCATTGCACACCCGACTTGCGATGATACGCAAACGGTATTTCGGGTTTCTTCCGGAATGAACACCGTTTCAACACGATTGCCGTCAGAAAGTTCTAATAGCGCTTTTTGCGTGCCATCAGACGATTTTTGCAACGCGATACATTTCGGACGAGCTAGCGAGCAAGCTTCTTTTAGAATTTCTCGAACTTTTAACGGAACATCCGACATAACTTCAAACGAATCAGCACACTTAACGTGTATCCATGGAAATACGCGTTTTGCATCAAGCGAAGTTAAACCTATTTTTTCAAAAGCGACCTTCAGTTTGTCGAGAGGTAATCCCAGCAATTCTATTTTTTGCTGCATTGCGATCTCGCTAACTGGTCTGCGCGCTCGTTAAGTTCGTGACCTGAATGTCCTTCTATCCAATGCCATTGAATTTCATGACGACCGGCGGCTTCTATTAACCTCATCCACAATTCTTTATTTTTTACCGGTTCTTTATCGGCATTTTTCCAATTGTTTGTTAGCCACTTATCTATCCACCCTGTCATGCCGCCTTTTACATATTTGCTGTCCGTGTATAAATCAATACGACAAGGTTCTTTTAAGGCTTCTAAAGCTAAAATTGCCGCTGTTAGTTCCATGCGGTTGTTTGTAGTGTATTCTTCACCACCGCAAATTTCTTTTTCAACATTGCCGTACATTATAATCGCGCTCCAACCACCAGGACCTGGATTCCCACTGCATGCACCATCTGTGTAAATAGATACTCGTTTCATAGTTCTCCTCGAAATACATAGGTCGCAGAACCACTCTGCCAAATGTGCTTGTGTTTATCAATATGGATTTTTAGTACACCACCTTTTTGAATTACCGCAATATTTTCTGTATCAACAAAACCGTTTTTATATGCAATATATGCTGTTGCGCAAGCACCACTTCCACACGCTTGCGTCAATCCAACTCCACGTTCAAATACCGAAAGCTCTATTTCGTTTTTTGATTTAACATATGCAAATGACACGTTAATTCTATTTTTGAAAATCGGATGTGATTCGAATTTCGCGCCAATTGATTTAATTTCATCTTCAGAAAATGTTTTTATCGGGAATAAAACTAAATGTGGATTCCCAACCGATATGCAAAACATTTTAAACTCAGAAAATTCTTTTTGTAGGGTATCGAGTGAATCAACTAAACCTATATCATCGACAGCAAAGCTCGGTCGTCCCATGTCGACGCTAACTGTGTCATCGATAATTATTGGATAGTCGCGAGTTTTGGTTTTTAAAATACAGTTTTTAATGCCGTATTTTTTATTGAGTAATAATCCAATGCAACGCGCACCGTTTCCGCAAATTTCAGCTTCACTACCATCGCTGTTAAAAAAAGAAGTAAATGCAATTCCGTTTTCATAACGATATACAATTACGGTATCACATCCTATACCGTGAGTTCGATTGCTAACGCTTTTATAAAACGATGGAGAAAGTATGCTTTTATCGAAAACATCGTCGTAATTTATCATAACGAAGTCATTTCCAATAGCATGCATTTTCTCAAATCTAATCGACATTATCTCCGCTCAATAACGCTTTAGTAATTATTTTTCCCCGCTCCACCGCCGGCTGATTAAAAGGATCAACTTTCATTAATTTACAGACGCAAACAACCTCTAGCATAAAATGCATAAACAACGCTCCAAGAATTTCTGGAGTGATATTTTCAAATTCAAATTTGCGAAGGCTATACTTTCTTTCTGTAAGTGTTGTAAAAGTTGCCGTCGATTGCGCTGAAAAAATATCTGACAAGTTCTTGCCTCGCAAATATTCAAATTTTGAAGGTAGGTTTGTATTAAAAATCGGCAATTTCGAATGTTGTTTTTCAACAAAGAATGTAAAACACTTATTTTGTGTTCCATCCAAATATAATTGTAACTGACTATGCTGATCTACGGCGCCCATAGCTTTTATTGGGGTAATTCCAACGCCGTCTTTACCGGAACTTTCCGCATATAACTGAGCTAACCAGTCACCGAAATATGAAAGTTTATCAGAGTAAATAAAAGATATATGTTCAGATTTTCCTTGTTTGAAGCTGTTGTATACAAATGATGCTCCACGTTGAATTTCAGAACCATCATTTTGAAAATTTTCTAACACGGATTTTCCACCAGCACGAATACGTAACGGATCTATTCCGCAAAGTAGAGCGGGCAGCATTCCAACGATAGAGAAAACAGAAAATCTTCCACCGATTGTCTTCGGATGTTCAAAACAAAGAAAGTCGAATTTTGTGGCAATCTCACGTAAAGAAGATTCCTTATCCTCGGTTATAATAACAAACCTGTCTTTTAAATTTTTGAAGTTTTTTGTAAATTCGATAGCCAGCAAAGTTTGGCTTATCGTTTCGAGAGTTTCTCCTGACTTTGAAATACACAAAAATCCTGTTTTTTCTAAATCTATTGAAAGAAATAATCTTTCTAAAGAATATGTATCTAAATTGTTTTCAAAATATATTTTCTTTTTCGGATGAGAAGTCGCGTGAATACATTGTCCTCCTAAACTCGAGCCACCTGTACCGAAAATAACGAACGTATCAAAATTCATCCATTCTTTTAAACGCGGATTTTGAAAGGCTTCCATACATTTTTCTGACTTTGCGATAGAAAAACAATCTAATGAAGATAAAGATTTAAAACTATCATCGTTTACACATTTTATTTCTGTGTTATTCGGAAATGTTTGATGATACAGCATATTTGCTCCGTTTTATTATGGAAATTACGTTTGGATTTTGTTTGAATGCCGATATGGAGTTAAACTTTTCCAAATCATATT
>JAILGW010000092.1 GCA_024696365.1 Alphaproteobacteria bacterium
CAGGGCCGGCAGACAGGCGATGATGGCCAGGAAGATGGAACCCGGGAGGGTCACCTTGGTCATAATGCTGTCCAGGTATTCGGCGGTGTTCTTGCCGGGCTTGACGCCGGGGATGAAACCTCCGTTCTTCTTCATGTCTTCGGCCATCATCCGGGGATTGACGGTGACGGCGGTGTAGAAGTACGTGAAGATGATCACGAGGAGACCGAATACGATGTTATACCAGACGGAAGTGTAGCTGGAGAAGGCGGCGGCGATACCACGGGTGGCATCGTAGCGGCCCAGCAGCATAGGGAACATCATGAGGGCCTGGGCGAAGATGATGGGCATCACACCCGCAGCGTTGATCTTGAGCGGGATGTACTGGCGGACACCGCCGTACTGCTTGTTGCCGATCACGCGCTTGGCATACTGCACAGGCACTTTCCGCACGGCCTGCACCAGGGCGATGGCGGCGAGGATGACGAGCACCCACACGACCATTTCCACGATGAACAGGAGCGGACCGCCCACGCCGTTGCCCGTGAACTTCTGCACGGCCTCCGCGAAGAGGGCGTACGGGAGACGGGCCACGATGCCGATCATGATGATAAGGGAGATACCGTTACCGATACCACGGTCTGTGATCCGTTCGCCCAGCCACATCACGAACATGGAGCCGGCCATCAGGATGATGGTGGACACCAGGTTGAACCAGAAGGGGCTCCAGGTGACGGTGCGTGCGGCGGCGGGAATCATGCCGGCCACATAGGCGGGACCCTGGATGGCGAGCACCAGGATGGTGAGGTAGCGGGTGATCTGGGTCATCTTCCGGCGGCCGGACTCGCCCTCCATCTGCATCTTGCGGAAGGACGGGACGAACATGCCCAGCAGCTGGACGATAATGGATGCCGAGATGTACGGCATCACGCCCAGAGCGAAGATCGAAGCATTACCGAAAGCACCGCCGGAGAACATGTTAAGCAGTCCGACCAGGCCTTCCTGGGTGCCGCTGATACCGCCCTTCAGGACCTCGGGGTCCAGACCGGGGAGGAGGATGAAGCTGCACAGACGGTAAACCAGCACAAGCAGGATCGTGTAACCGATCCGCTTGCGCAGTTCTTCGATGTTGTAGATATTGCGAATGGTTTCAATAAACTTCTTCATCGCGATTCTTATTCGATTACGGTTGCTTTACCACCGGCAGCCTCAATCTTTGCGACAGCGCTCTTGGAGAAAGCGTTGGCCTTCACCTCGACGGCGGCAGTGATCTCTCCGTTGCCCAGCACTTTGACCAGTTCGCCCTTGGAGGCGATACCGGCGGCGATGAAGGTGTCGGGGGTGAACTCCTTGAGGCCGAGCTTTTCGCTCAGGGCCTGGATGGCAGCCACGTTGACAGCCTTGAAGGCGACACGGGTGGGATTCTTGAAGCCGAACTTCGGGAGACGACGCTGGATAGGCATCTGGCCACCTTCGAAACCGACCTTGTGCTCGTAACCGGCACGTGCCTGGGCACCCTTGGTACCACGGGTGGCAGTGCCACCCTTACCGGAACCCTGACCACGGCCTACGCGCTTGGAGTTGTGGGTTGCGCCCTTTGCGGGCTTCAGATTTTCAAGTTTCATCTCTTATCCTCCTTAGTCAATTACTTCATAAGAAACCAGATGCTGTACTTTGGCCAGCATGCCGCGGGTGATGGGAGTATCCTCCACTTCCACGGTCTGGTGCATACGACGGATGCCGAGAGTCTTGAGGTTCGCGATCTGACGCTTGGTCTCTCCGTTCTTGGAGCGGACCTGGGTAATTCTAAGCTTTGCCATAGTCTCTCTCGAATTAACCGTTAAACACTTTGCTCATGGGAACGCCACGGAGACCGGCCACGGTGTATGCGTCACGCATTTCGGTGAGGGCGGCGATGGTGGCTTTCACCAGGTTGTGAGGGTTGGAAGAGCCCTTGCTCTTGGCCAGCACGTTCTGGATGCCGGCGCTCTCGAACACGGCGCGCATGGCACCACCGGCCTTCACACCGGTACCGGGGGCAGCGGGTTTCATGAAAACCTCGGCGCCGCCGAAACGGCAGACCTGCTCGTGCGGGATGGTGGTATTGATCACGGGAACCTTCACCAGGTTCTTCTTGGCATCCTCCACGCCCTTGGCGATGGCGGCGGTAACTTCGTTGGCCTTTCCGAGACCGTAACCTACGACACCGTTCTCGTCGCCTACTACGACGATGGCGGCAAAGCGGAAGTG
>JAILGW010000010.1 GCA_024696365.1 Alphaproteobacteria bacterium
ATTAACGGTAACGTAACAAGTACGCTGGCAGCCATAATTAATCCCCACGGTAACTCATGTTGGCTTGCTCCGCTGAATAACGCCAAAGAAACTGGCACCGTGCGAGCTTGATTAGTCTGAGTAAAGGTTAATGCGAACAAAAACTCATTCCACGCAGCAATAAATGCCAGTAATCCCGTTGTTACGATTGCCGGACTCAAGATAGGAAGAAACACCTTTGTTAAAATAGTATATTTGCTCGCGCTATCCATAATAGCTGCTTCTTCGATGTCTTTCGGAATGTTATTCATAAAGTTTGTCATAATCCACAGAGTAAACGGCACAGTGATAATCATGTACGCAAGCACCAAAGCGGATTTTTCATTGTAAATATCAAGTACACGAATTAATTCAAACATACCTGATAAAACTGCGACGTGGGGTAGGGTGGAGATGCTAAGGGCTGTCATTAGCATACGTCGTCTTCCCGGAAATCTATGACGTGCCAGCGGATAAGCTGCAAAAAGACACACAGCTAACGCTATCAGCGAAGTTAACGTTGCAACAACAAACGAATTCCAGAATGAACTACTAAAAGTCGCATCATTGATTACATAGCGATAATTATCAAAAGTGATTTTTGTCGGCCATAAATCTGTAGAGAACAAATCTGCTCCATCTCTTAGAGAAGAAACAACTGCCCAATAAAACGGAAATAAACAGCACGCAGCAACGCCAAGACATAGCAAGCAAAACATCACATTTTTTATATATTTCTTATATTTCCACTTGTTCTCTGGTTTTATCATGATTATCCCAAGTTATATAATTTTTTTCTGTTGAACGACACGTACAGTACGGTCAAAAATGCGATAAAGAATAACAATGCTGTTGATGCAGCTGAACCAAATCCGACGTCTGTGAATTCAACTAAATGCTTTCTAGCGAAAACGGACATCGTTGCATTTGCACTATTTCCACTGCTCAAAATATAAACCAAATCGAATATTCGAACGGCATCAAGTGCTCTGAAAATCATCGCGACAATAATAGTAGGTTTCATCAGAGGCAGAATAATCCTGAAGAAAGTTTTTCTGAATGGAATGCTGTCTACTTCTGTTGCTTCAAAACAATCTTGCGGCAACGATTGCAGTCCTGCAAGCAATAATAATGCCATATATGGGGTGGTCTTCCAGACATCAACGAGAATTATTGAGACGATACTTAGGCTGTTAGAGGCAATCCATGGAATAGGAGAATCAATAATTGACATTCTCAGTAATAGGTCATTAATAATGCCATAAACGTCATTTAGCATCCATGCCCACATGCGAGCAGACACAATTGTCGGAATCGTCCATGGCACAAGAACAATTGCACGCATCCAACCACGGCCTTTAAAATTCTTATGAAGAATTAAAGCTATCATCATGCCGAAAATTGTTTCAAGTGGAACAGATACAAGCGTGATTACGAAGGTGTTCAAAACAGCTTGCCACCAATCTTGATCTCGGGCTAAGGCTATAAAATTATCGACACCGACGAAACTGGAGTCATGTAAATTATCTAACGTTGCGTCGGTAAAACTGAAAAATATGGTACGCAATAATGGCCAACCCGCGCAAAGAATTAGCACAAAAATACATGGCGCTAAAAATAACCAATTCGAAGCGTTAAATTTTCTCGATTTGACTTTTTTCTTGCTATTCTGCTGTTCCATAATGCTTTTCATTTACCACTTCATGTTAGCTAATGTCTTAAGCTTGTTCCAGAAATCGCTAATAAATTTAACTATAGACGATCCAGCACTGACTTTAGGTTTCTTTTCCTTAGCTTTTTTCAAGGCATCATTAAGTTTCTTATTGAGTCTATTCAGTAATCTCTTAACATTAGCCCGACAATCATCATTGTCGATATTATCAGAAATAATCGTATTTATCATATTGAAAATTTCTGTACTTGCACGAGGATACGTTTTCCCGAAAGCTGCAGATGGACGAGCAACTGCGTTTTCCAGAGATTGAAAAACTTGATTGAAAAATGGATTGAATCTCAATACTAAAGTATCTTGATACAGACTCTTAAATGTCGGTAAATAAGAAAACTCTGCACGCTTTCTTTGTTGTTCTTTGCTCGTTAAATATCTTACCAAATCAGCAGCGATTGCTCCATTTTTAGAATATTTGGATACTGCGAGGAACCAGCCCCCCAAAACTCCCGAAGCTTTGCCTCCTTTCGCACTTGGAGGAATAGGCATAACTCCGACTTTTCCGGCTACTGGTGTCGACGGTGCATTCAACAAAGACCAGGCATAAGGCCAATTTCTCATGAACACGGCATTTCCAGACTGGAACATGCCTCGAGCATCTTCTTCGGAATAATTTAAAGCACTGCGACTTGTTATGTTCTTGAAGCAATCTATCATGAACATAGTCGCATCTACACACTTTTCAGAATCAACTGTAGCCTTTCCATCGGTCAACAAGGCTCCACCGAATGAATCGACCATCTCAATAAAGTTACAAGTTAAGATTTCAAATGCTTTCGCTTGAAATACCAGACCGTAAAATTTGTTTTTCTTGCTATCATCCTTGCGTTCTGCATCTTGTATATACTTAGCGGTTTCATACAGTTCCTCTAATGTCTCAGGAACATCTTTTGCATACTTGCTCAACAAATCCTTACGATAATACATAATTCCGCAATCTGTATACCAGGGCATCGCTAAAATGTGACCATCTGCGACCATAACATCGCTTATGGCCGAAAAATAATCGCTTGTGTCAATTTTGGTATTTAGTAATTTTTCTAAATCAGCCAGATATTCTGCAAACACACCGATCCAAGCTACATCCATCTGTAACACGTCGACGTCAAAGGATCCTGCACTCAACCATTGCTGATAAAGAGCAAAACATTCATTACTTGCATGTGGAAGAGTTACAATTTCTACTTTGTATTTATTTCTATGCAGTTTACACCATTCATCTATCGCTTCTTTGCATAACTCGAGCTCCATTCCCTTGGCTCTGCACGTAATCTTGATGGTCTTTTTGCATTCAGCGTTAAAACTAAATATCGCTGACGTAGCTAACACAACGACGAGTAATTGCAGAAATCTTTTCACTGGTTCCTCCGACTTTTATTTTTTCAAAACCGATTGCTTTGGCATATCTATTTTTATATGCAACTCCTTTAACTGCTTTTCAGTTACATTAGATGGAGCATTCATCATTAAATCTTGTGCTTGTTGATTTAATGGGAACGCAATAACCTCACGAATATTCGGTTCGTCTGCCAAAAGCATAACCATGCGATCAATTCCCGGAGCACAACCGCCGTGAGGAGGCGCACCGTACTTAAATGCATTGAACATTCCTTTAAATTTCTCTTTTACAGTCTCTTCATCGTATCCTGCAATTTTGAATGCTTTCAACATTAAATCAGGACGATGGTTTCTAATTGCGCCACTTGAAAGCTCAATGCCGTTGCAGACAATATCATATTGATACGCTTTTATCTCCAACGGATTCATATTCTCTAAAGCTTCCATTTCACCCTGTGGCATAGAGAATGGGTTGTGTGAAAACTCGATTTCGCCGGTGTCTTCATTGATTTCATACATCGGAAAATCAACAATCCAACACAATTCAAAACTATCAGAGCATAGATTTAAACTTGTGCCGAGTTTTTGTCGCACCAGTGCTGCCAGTTTGTTTGCAACTTTTTCTGCTTCGCAAATGAAGAATACAACTCCATCTCCAGCAAGATGAGTTCTTTCTCTCAAAGCTTGCAATTGCTCTGCAGTTAAAAATTTTGCGATAGGGCCTTTTGTGCTTTCACCTGAATACGTGACATATCCAAGTCCAGGCATTTCATTTTCTTTCGCCCAATCGTTTAACTTATCGAAGAAACTGCGAGGTTGCTTGTCGGCATCTTTTACTGAAATTGCGCGCACAACCTGTCCTCTTTTAACCGCATCCACAAAGACAGCAAATGTTGATTCGACAAAAATATCGCTTACATCTTCAATCAACAGTGGATTCCTCAAATCTGGCTTGTCACATCCATAATGTAACATGGCGTCGGCGTAAGTAATTCTTCTAAATGGATATGGTGATACGTAATCTTTTTTACCATATTCTTTGAATATTTCGTAAATTACAGGTTCGATTGCACCAAAAACATCTTCCTGTTCTACAAACGACATTTCAAAGTCTAATTGATAAAATTCACCCGGCGATCTGTCTGCACGACTGTCTTCATCTCTAAAACATGGAGCAATTTGGAAATATTTATCGAATCCTGCAACCATCAAAAGCTGCTTAAACTGCTGTGGAGCTTGTGGCAACGCGTAAAACTGTCCAGGATGTAATCTGCTTGGAACCAAGAAATCGCGAGCTCCTTCAGGAGAACTGGACGTCAAAATAGGCGTACTTATTTCCAAAAAACCCTGTTTCTTCATTTTTTCACGAACAGCAGAGATAACCTGCGAACGTAGCACTATATTTTTGTGAAGCTGTTCTCTTCTCAAATCTAAGAATCTGTATTTTAAACGAGTTTCTTCCGATAAATCCGACACACTGCTGATGGACATCGGTAAACTTTCGACATAAGACAGTACGGTAAACTTTTCGATTTTTACCTCGATTTCGCCTGTCGGATTTTCTTTGTTAACCGTATCAGGAGTTCTCTGTAGCACAGTTCCTTCAATGGTAACAATGCATTCTAAACGTATCTTTTCAACCTCATGAAAGGCCGCACTATTGGAGTCTACAACACATTGAGTAATTCCATAATGATCTCGTAAATCAATAAATAACAAATTACCGTGATCTCTTTTTTTGTGAACCCAACCGGATAACTTAACCTGCTCACCTACTTGTGAACTTCTCAATTGACCGCAATTGTGAGTTCTGTAAACGCTCATAATAAACTCCAAGAAAAAATCGTTACATTATCCTAAATAATGATACTATTTTCAACATGGAATTAGACTTAATGCATCTTTTTACGAAAGCTTAACGAAGTTTTTCGACATGGATACCAATTTCGTTAACAAATTTTAGATATTTGTTCAAGATTTTGCCTTTGCTGCTTTTCAACATTTCGGATGTGTGTTCGAGTGTCGCCTGTCCTG
>JAILGW010000019.1 GCA_024696365.1 Alphaproteobacteria bacterium
ATGCTAACGGCAGAATCCATATCATTTTTGAAATTTTCGTCTAATGTGTTAATTGAAAAGGCAACGCAAATATTCGGAAAGTTTTTGATAATATCCAGATCACGCGCAACTAAATCTGATTGTGGAAACTTGTTCTACCGACAACCCTAGAACTAAAGCATTTTTTGCAGTTTCGATTTTTGCTTGCTGAGCGCCTTTTTCGATACCGATTTTTTCGCCTTCTGCTTTGCCTTTTTCGATGCCTTCTTCGTATTTGACGCTCATTCCGGAGCGTATGTCGTTCAGTTCTCTTTGACGGGCGAGATATTCCGCTCGGGTCATTGGGTCTGAGCTCATGACTGTTAGCTCGTCCATCGCTTCTTTTACCTCATCGATTGCCAGAAATTCGGGCGGAATGGAATTCGGGTCGCGAATAAACATCATCCAGATCGAAAACATGTCGTTCAAAAACTTCTTCGGCGTCGCCTCCAACTTCGACAACTCGATAATAAACTGTCGCATTTTTTCAGACGCGATTTCAATAGGATCCACACCGTTGTCCTTGTACATGCTCACGATTTCGTGACAGCAGCTCTGGCGCTTAGTCACAGATTCGTCGCAAATCCAAATGGAAATAATGTTCGGAATGGAACTGTAATTTTGCCCCTCCTGGAGCTCATCTTCGCGCAATCTCGCTTGACAAAACGAGGCTCTGTCGCCGATGTTACCCTCGTTGTGGCACTGCATTTCGATGTGCAAACGTGTGCCGTCATCTGAAGTCGCAGCGATGTCTAAACGCACTGATTTCCCGTTCTGAGCCGTCTTTTTATACTCCGTAGGATCAAGCGAAATGTCCTTGATATGAGGTTTGCCGTTCAGAATCGCGTTCAACAAGCAAACCAAAACGCGCTCATGACTGCGACGCCCGAACAATCGCGCGAAAACATAGTCATTCTTCACCGGCAATAAATCTACCTTCTCGTGTTTCGTCTCGCTCATCAAGTGCTCCTGTGCAAACATATCCATGATAACACACTTTTCCGAAAAGCGAGAATTGTAATGTCGAATGACAGTTTTTGGAATAATTGATTATTATTAAAATTTTTCAAAAATATTTGACAATAAGCGAGACTTGTGATATTATGACAATATATTTTAAGTGTTTCATGTAGTAAATATCCAATCGTGTGGCTGTCTTATGAGGCTGAACGGGGGATTTTTACGAACGAAACGTGTTTTCACAAGATAAGGAGGAAAAAATGAGAGTATCAAAGTATTTATTAGCAGTAGGTGCGGCCGCTTTGTTCATGGGAAATATTTCAATGGTTAATGGAATGGAAGTAGCTACAACAGGGCAAAACCAAGATGAGGGAGAGATTGATCAAGAGCAAGCATGGGCAGATTGGTATGAATATTACAGAGCAACGCCGCAGATCTTTAGAGAAGAGTTTTCAGCGGCAATTCTTTATCCAGATCCAGCAACGCATCCTGATTTAGTATATCCTAATATAGAGCTGCAAGATGTGCGCATGACACAGGAGGGGGCATTGGCTTTAGCTGAAGCGTTACGGGATGGAGGCATTGAGACGTTGTCTATTCACAACTTTGATCATTTTGATCAAGGCGCATTGAACATTATTTTTGGAGCTGTACGCGAATCTAATGTAAGATTTCAGCATCTGGAGTTTTTATTGGATAATGGGCATAATACTGAAATAAGAAATGACCTTATAAACGCAGTAGCGGGAGCGATTCCTCATTTGAGTAGTATCAGATTGGCAAATGTCGTGACAGCCGATAATGTACAATTGTTAATTGATGCCTTGAATTCAGTGAACGGTGATAAAACAATTGAGGTAAACGTTTTAGGAATAGGACGGGCAGAGGCAAATAAGATGCAAAGAGCGACAGAAGGCCGGCCATCGATACATTTAGGTCTTGCTTTTATCGAGCAGCAATGATAGTTATTTTATAGTAAACTGAGCACAGATGCTTAAAAGTCTGTGCTCTATCTTTGTAGAGACGGTCCATATTTAATTCTAATTTAAAAAGTTATCACCTTGTCCTATTCACAATAATTCGCTCATATTCTCCTGATAGCCGATATTTGCGCGCTTTTTTAGAGCTGTTTGAGGCACAAAGAAATCCGGCGTCGATCCAACGGTTTGCAAGTTGTCGTCCACTTTGTTGTGACATTCCCAAATACTTCGCTATTTGCATTGATGTAACTTCTTCGAATTCTGTAAAAAGTTCCATAATTTTTCTTTGTGTGACATCCAATTTTCGCATTTCAGATGAAAAATCCCGTTGATTATCGGGAGAAACCGCACGTATTTGAATCTTACCGAAAACGTCAGCGACGCCTCGCACGAAATATTCGATCCATTTTGTTAAATCCGCAGTTTCTCTGCCTTCGTAATAATTATGATGAACGTGAGTTGTTAGCGCCTCGTAATACCCATTCAAGTCATTGGCATAATATTCTTCAAGCGAGTAAATCCCCTTCAATCCGTAACCGAATTTTCGCATTAAAAAACTCGTAAGAAGACGAGCGGTACGTCCGTTTCCATCGTAATAAGGATGTATTGTAACAAACTGATAATGCACTAACGCTGCAACGATGACCCGCGGAGTTTGCAAATCCGTATTCACCCACTCCACCAGTTCCTTCATTAAAATCTTGACCTCTTTTGCTTCAGGAGGTAGATAGACAATATCTCCCGACGCATTATCATAAATTGCATTTTGCCCATCTCTGTATGAAGACTTTATTCCCTCAACCAAATCATGTGTTTGCTGAATTAATTTTTCTGAAAAAATCGCATTTTTATCCACACATTTTTCGATGTAATTCATGGCTTTGTAATAGGCATTTACCTCAGAAGAATCTCGCTGGCGATTTTCTATGACTTTCCTCTTAAAAATAGTTTCCTCAACTTCTTTCTGAGTAAGTCTGTTTCCTTCAATCTTCGTAGAATAATGGATCGACGCGATTTTTGCGCTACTCTTTAAAGACGCCATGAGCACAGGCGAAATATTGCTTCCCTTGAATGACTCTTTCACATTTTCAATTGTTGTAAGGTAATTCAAAATATTCTGAGTAATTTTATAATTCGGGCTAAAAGTCATTATCTCTTTATTCTACGTTTAAATTGCGTTTATCTTAACATTATATGATGTTTAAGTCAAAAATATGCCGTCCTTGTTGGGGGCTTGCTGTTTTTCTATCTTTATTTATCTTAACGTTTTTTTTATAATTAATGACTATTTTATATGAGTGTGTTTTTTGTGGAGCAATAAATGTTAGCTGATATCTTAAAGTCGATTTTCGGATCACATAACGACAGAGTTGTGAAGAAGTATTTCAGAGTGGCTGAGCAGGTCAATGATTTGGAAGCCGAAATGTCCGCTCTTACAGATGATCAGCTGAGGGAGAAGACTGTCGAGTTTAAAAAACGTTTAGAAGATGGCGAAACTCTCGATGATATTATGGTCGAAGCTTTTGCTGTCGCAAGAGAAGGTGCGAAGAGAACCTTGGGGTTGCGTCCGTTTGACGTACAAATAGTCGGTGCGACCGCTCTTCATAACGGAATGATTGCCGAAATGAAAACCGGTGAAGGTAAAACATTGGTTGCAGCTTTAGCGGTTTATTTGAACGCACTCTCTGGAAAAGGTGTTCACGTCGTTACCGTTAACGATTATTTGGCGCGCAGAGACGCCGAATGGATGGGCAAGATTTATCGCTTTTTGGGATTAACCGTTGGTATTATCGTACACGGTCTGACTGATTCTCAGAGAAGAGAGCAGTATAACTGCGATGTAACATATGCGACCAATAACGAACTCGGTTTCGACTATTTGCGTGACAATATGAAATTTTACTCGTCTGAATTGGTCATGCGTCCGTTTAACTACGCAATCGTAGATGAGGTAGACAGTATTTTAATCGATGAGGCTCGTACTCCGTTGATTATTTCCGGTGCTGCGGAAGATTCGGCTGATTTGTACGTAAAGGTCAATGCAGTCATTCCTCATTTGGTGAAGGAAGATTATGAAATTGATGAAAAACAGCGTTCCATTACTTTCACTGAAGCGGGAAACGTTCACATTGAACAGTTGATGAACGAAGCGGGACTGCTGAAAACCGAAAACCTATACGATATTCAAAACATCACGATGGTGCATTACGTGAATAATGCGTTGAAAGCGCACCATTTGTTCAAGCGAGATGTCGATTATATAGTTAAAGACGACAAGGTCATTATCATTGATGAATTTACCGGTCGCATGATGGAAGGTCGCAGATATTCCGATGGTTTGCATCAGGCTTTGGAAGCAAAAGAGCACGTCAAAGTCGAAATGGAAAACCAAACGCTTGCGTCTATCACGTTCCAAAACTTCTTCAGAATGTACAAGAAACTGTCAGGTATGACAGGAACGGCAGCAACTGAAGCACAAGAGTTATCGGAAATTTATAAAGTTGAGACGCTGGTAATTCCGACAAATGTTCCTGTCGCAAGAAAAGATCTGGATGATGAAGTTTACAGGACAGCAAGGGAAAAATACGCCGCAATTATCAAATTGATTAATGAATGTCGCGCGAGAAAACAGCCTGTGTTGGTCGGTACGGTAAGCATTGAAAAATCAGAATTATTATCTTCGCTTTTGAAAAAGGCAAATATTCCACACAATGTTTTGAACGCGAGATACCACGATATTGAAGCGGAAATTATCGCTGACGCAGGTAAGTCGGGCGCGGTTACAATTGCAACAAACATGGCAGGACGCGGAACTGATATTAAGCTCGGCGGAAACTTAGAAATGCGTTTGGCTCGCGAATTAATCGGAGTAGAAGATCCTGAAATTCGTAAGCAAACAGAAGAAAGAATAGCAAAAGAAATAGAGGAAGACGCGGAAGTCGTTAAGCAAGCCGGTGGTCTGTACGTTATCGGAACAGAGCGTCACGAAAGCCGTCGTATCGATAATCAGTTGCGTGGCCGTTCTGGTCGTCAGGGAGATCCTGGTGCGTCAAAATTCTTCTTATCTTTGGAAGATGATTTAATGCGTATTTTCGGTGCCGAAAAACTCGATTCAACTTTGAAAAAACTCGGTATTGAGGAAGGTGAAGCAATTACGCATCCTTGGGTCAATAAAGCGTTGGAAAAAGCGCAAATGCGTGTTGAAGCGCGAAACTATGATATCAGAAAGCATCTGTTGAAGTTCGACGATGTTA
This sequence comes from Alphaproteobacteria bacterium, assembly GCA_024696365.1. GTDB lineage: Bacteria > Pseudomonadota > Alphaproteobacteria > UBA3830 > UBA3830 > JAILGW01. The sequence continues at coordinate 5,213 of JAILGW010000019.1, forward strand.
TGAACGATCAGAGAAAAGTCATTTACGGTCAGCGTTATGACTTAATGGATGAAAACAAAGACTTCGGTGAAGATATTAATGATATGCGTTTGGAAGTTATCAACGATATTATCTTCGGACTTGTTCCTGAAAATACTCCTGCGGAATATTGGGATTATCAAGCGATTAACGATAGGTTGGCAAATTTCTTCGGCGCAGATATTATGCTGAACAAAGGCGAGAATATGTCGAGAGAGAACGCTGTCGATATTATCTTCGAAGATGTAACTGCCAAAATGAAACGCAAGGAAGAAAAATACTCTCGCGATATGATGAAGTATATGGAGAGAACCGTTCTGTTGCGTTTAATCGATCAATACTGGAAAGAGCATTTGCTGAATCTGGATAGATTGCGCCAGGGTATCAATTTGCGTGCGTACGGACAGCGTGATCCGCTGAATGAGTACAAGCAAGAGGCGTTCGGGATGTTCGAAAATATGTCTCGCACTATCAGGGAAGAAACGGTAAAAATTCTTTCATTGTTTGAGCTTTCGCAGAGCGTACCAGATGAAATAGAAGAAGCTGTTTTGGAAAAAGATACGGGTGTTGCACCTGAATTGACCGAGACGGAAGTGGCAGATATCAAAGATGATACAGATCCGTTTGCCGTTTCCCGTAACGCCCTGTGTCCATGCGGCAGCGGTCAGAAATACAAGCATTGTTGCGGTAGAATTAAATAGAAAAGGTTGAAACATTATTATGAATTTTTATATTACGACTCCGATATATTACATAAACGGAGAGCCTCATATTGGGCATGCTTATGCGAGTACGGCTGCGGATGTTATTGCTCGATTTAAAAGATTAGATGGTTTTAACGTACTTTTTACAACGGGAACAGATGAACACGGTATCAAAGTAGCACGTTCTGCTGAAAAAGCGGGAATGCCGGTACAACAATTCAGCGATATGGTCTCTCAAAAATTCCGAGATATGACGAAGTTGATGAATATCTCAAATGATGATTTCATCAGAACTACTGAAGAGCGCCATATTAAATCTGCGCAGAAGTTTTGGCAGATGTTGGAAAAAGATATTTACAAAGATAAGTACGTCGGCTGGTATGATCCGCGCGACGAAACCTTCGTTACAGAAAGCGAAATTGTCGACGGAAAAGCGCCAAGTGGCGGTACTGTAGAATGGATGGAAGAAGAGTCGTATTTCTTCAGACTGTCAGCGTATCAAGACAAATTGTTGGAGTTATACGAAAAGAATCCGGATTTTATTGCTCCCGCAAGTCGCCGAAATGAAATCATAAGCTTCGTAAAAAGCGGCTTGAAAGATTTATCGATTTCCAGAACTAAGTTCGATTGGGGAATTCCGGTTCCAGGCGATGAAAAACACGTCATGTACGTTTGGATAGACGCGCTTGCAAACTACGTCACTTTGTTGGGGTTCCCTGATAAGCCAATCGATGACATGATGAAAGAATGTATACACATCGTCGGAAAAGAAATTTTGCGTTTCCATGCTGTGTACTGGCCGGCGTTCTTGATGGCTGCAGGATTACCTTTGCCGAAACGTATTTTTGCACACGGATGGTGGACAAGTGAAGGACAGAAAATGTCTAAGTCTATTGGTAACGTCGTGTCACCTTCTGAAATGGTTGAAAAGTACGGTTTATCGCAATTACGCTATTTCTTATTTAAAGAAGTTCGTTTTGGTGAAGACGGAGATTTTTCGGAAGCGGCGTTGCAAAATCGTATTTTATATGACTTAGCCAACGATTTGGGAAACTTGGTTCAAAGAGTTCTGGCGTTCATTCAGAAGCTCAATGGACATTTAACAGTCGATTACAATTTCGATGCGGAAGCAAAAGTTCTGTTTGAACATTCGCATGAACTTGTAAAAAAACTGCGCCCGTTGATTGATAAACAAGATTTGCACGCGGCTCTTTTAACCGTTTGGGAGTTGATTTCGGAATCGAATAAATTCGTCAATGATATGCGACCGTGGAAGTTAGCGAAATCCGATACAGTTAAGTTGAACAAGGTTCTGACGGTACTGTGCGAGGCAATAAGGGCTATCGGATTTGGTGTTGCACCGTTTATGCCGGATACTGCAGAAAAGATTTTCGCGTATATCAATACGGCCGGTAACTCGTTCGATGAGATAAATGTTCGATTTACTGATACAGATTTTGTTGCGCCTGCGCCGTTATTCCCACGGGAGAAATAATGTTTTTTATCGACTCGCATTGTCATTTGGATGTAACGCATATGGGGGCTCCGTTTGTTCCGCATGATAACACGGAAGAACTTACGGATATGGTCATTCAGCGAGCATTCGATGCCGATGTGAAATATATGCTTAATATAGGCACAAAACTGTCAGATGTCGAAGTCCTAAAAGCTGTTACAGATAAATATGCGAATATTTTTCGTACAGTCGGTATTCATCCACTGGAAGCGAAATATCACGTCGATAATTATACCGATGACGAAATTGTGCGAATCATAAATGAAAATTGCGTCCTGCCAAAAGTCGTTGGTATTGGAGAAATCGGACTTGATTATCATTATGATGAAGAACATAAAACAGAACAGCAAAAGTTGTTTCATTTGCAAATGGAGTTAGCACAACAACATAATCTGCCTGTTTCAATTCATTCGAGAGACGCCTTTGATGACACCGCAGAAATACTCGCGACATATCCAAAAGTTAAAGGCGTTATGCATTGTTTCTCCGGCAGTCGCGAATTCATGAAACAGATGTTGGACTTGGGGTATTATATTTCCATATCTGGTATTGTGACTTACAAAAAAGCGACGGATTTGCAGGATATCGTAAAATATGTTTCACTCGATAGATTACTTATAGAAACAGATTCGCCGTTTTTAGCTCCGGTGCCGCACAGAGGAAAAGTGAACGAGCCGGCTTTTGTAACATTAGTTGCAGAAAAAATCGCCGAAATTTTGGAAACAAGCGTCAAGTCGATCGCAACCGCGACATCTGAAAACTTCTTCAATTTATTCAGTTTAGCTCGTAATTATGCTGATTAGCGCGCAGTTTATTTAATTTCAATTCTGAAATATTTTTCTAAGGATACCTGTTTTGGAGTGATTTTAAAGTTTGCTTGCCACATTTCCACGCCCTTTGCAACGTTTTCGTCCACAATTTGTTTTACTTCGTAGTATTTCTTCGTCTTTTCTACGACTTTAAAACCTGAGTTATCATAGATAAAACACAACAACATAATTGCTCGCTGATTCTCTTCTACAAAATTTCCAAGTTCAATCATGTGTCTAATCATTCGATCCGTCGATGAAAATGGAGCAAATTTCTTGGTTTTTACGTAATCAGGAACAGACAATTGCAAAAAGAGTAACGGCGTTTTCACTTCTATAAACGTGTTACCGACCAGAAAATCAAGCTTAGATTTTCTGCAAAATTGTTCTCTGTGAATTTCATTTCCTTTACCAATCATATCGATAAACCCACCGTTAAGCAGAAAATGTTCAACATATCTGTTGGCAGCGTTTTGGTTAATTCCAATCCAGCTTTTTTCGGAATCTTCAGGTTTGTTTAAGGATATGGCTTCCACAGTAAATGCTGTTTTCCTCGATGTATCTGCACTTGAAGATAGCAAACAAGGTCTTCCTGTTAAATCCAGATTCCCTACTCGACCTGTTGTCGGACAATGACAATGATAGCTTTGTCCTTCGTAATTTACCTGCATCGTAAATTGACTTTTGCGTTTTTCGATAATTCCTTCGACAAGTGGCGTTTTAAAAACAAACGGTTCTAAATTCGATTTATTAACTTCACTCATTTAACTACGCAGCATAATTCTCAGTTAAGAATTGCTCAGCTTCTTCCATAATTGTGCTGACAATTTCAGCGATACTGCGCTCTTCTTTGATGATTTCCACAATTTGCCCTGACATCAGAGAACCACGTTCTACATCACCTTCTTGAACCGCTCGCCTTAATGCACCTGCCCAGAAATGCTCTAACGACAAACGTCCGTTTTCCAGCGCTACTTCACCGTTTTCAAATTTTCTCAATACTTCGCGCTGTTTTGCGATAAACTCTTCCGTTCCGATATTTTCTAAAGCACGGACAGGAGCAATCGGAAACTTTTTATCCAACTGAACAGGAGTGACGGCATTACGTCCATTGGCGCGGAAAAACGCTTTCTTAAAATTCGGATGAGCCATAGATTCTTTACAGCAAGCGAATACCGTTCCGAGCTGGCAACCGAGTGCACCTAATTGTAACATCGCTGCGAATACTTCTCCGCGCAAAATGCCACCGGCTACGAAAATCGGATACTCTTTCATGTTCAGCAAAATATCCTGAATCAAAATCATTGTGGTAACGGGACCTACATGTCCGCCTGCCTCACTGCCTTCCAAAATTAAACTGTCCAGCCCTTGCTTAAATAATCTCTTTGCAATTGCCAATGACGGAGCAAATGACATAACTTGCGCACCGCCCGCGTGTATCTTTTCAAAAATACTTTTATCAGGAATCCCACCTGCCAGAATGATGTGAGAAATTTTTTTCTCTAAACAAACGTCGATTAAATCCTGCAATTTTGGATTGGCCAAAATCAAATTGACGCCGAAGTTTTTCGTGGTTTTGGCTTGAGTTTGCTCTATCTCTTTTTTCAGCAAATCTCCGTCCATAGCGCCTGACGCTAATACGCCGAAAATTCCGTTATTGCACATTGCTGAGACCAAATTCGACTCAGATACCCAAGTCATCGCGCCGCCTAAAATCGCGTATTCGCTGCCTAGAATTTTACAGCCACGTTCCATTAATTTTTGAATTCTGCTCATAGTCCTAACCCACAATATTGATGTAATTTTGCGACCGCAATCTGCAATTTGTCGCTCGGAATGATAAAGTTTATGCCGTAATTTATTATGCTTTTTTCAAGTACAGATACATTGGCATTGTGCAACGTTTCAGCCAATTTCTCTGCGATTTCGTTTGTCGCAGTGTTACCTATAACGCTGATGCGCGCCAATCGCTTTCTTGAAACTTCCTGCTTAACGTTTTCAACCAAATCACAACCGCTCAAAATATTTACCGCTGCTGTTACTTTGTCCTTATCAATCATAATAAGTAATTTTGAGGACGAAAGACTTTTATAAGTTTCTACCTTGATAAAATACCGTTCCAACAACGCTGAAACTTTGGCGATATCCGTACCAAATTTACATTGCATGGTAATCGGCGATAAACTGCGCGCAGCCGCTAATCCAGTAAATTTTTTCGTCTTTACTTTTCCGGAAATAATCGTGCCACCGTTATCCAAAAAGCTGGAAGCAACTCGTATAGTCACGCCTTTTTGCATCGCGTAATTTACAGATTGCTCTTGCAATACCTTCGCGCCTTGCGCGGCCATCGTCAGCATTTCACAAGCGCTTATCTCATCGATTTTTTTTGCATCTGCATACAAGTTTGGATCAATTGTGTAGACGCCATCGACATCGGAATATATTTCGCACAGTTCAGCGTTCAAAGCGGAAGCAACAGCCACCGCAGTCAAATCGGAACCGCCTCTTCCCAATGTCGTAATTTTATTTTGTGAACTAATGCCCTGAAAACCCGCGACAACCGGTATCGTTCCCGATTGAATATCATGTCTCAAGTTACTGCTATCAACGCTTCTAATGGTCGCTTGACCGTAATTATCATCTGTACGAATCGGCACTTGCCACGACGTGTACGAGCGAGCATTTAATCCCAAATTTTTCAAAGCGATTGCCAACAGTCCCGAAGTAACTAACTCTCCTGACGACACGACACTGTCATATTCCGGCTCGCCTTCGTAAGCGTTCAGATTATGCGCATACTCAATGAATTTATTGGTTACACCTGCCATAGCCGACACGACAGCAACAACCTGATGCCCCTTTTGACGTGTCTGCGCGGTAATATCCGCAACATGTCTTATACGCTCAAGGGTCGCAACTGAAGTTCCACCGAATTTTTGGACTATGCAGGACAAACTTTATCTCCGAATACGCTATAAATTAGGCAACTTCATGAAATTAATCAACTCTCTTAATTCTTGTCTTGCCGCAACATGTGACAAATTCAACTGAACTCCCGTCTGCTCTAAATCCAACAGAGTCAGTCCCGACAAAAACAATTCCTTGAAGATAACGCGCTCACAGAATCCCGTGCCTAACCTAAAGCCGATTCTTTTCGACAACGCCTCCAGCACAACGTTGATATCGCGTCTGTTTTTCGTATAGAGAGTGGTCAGACGATTACGAACAACTATCCAATCGATTGGTTTCGCTCCTCTTTTCGCACGCTCTTTTCTCTGATTCCAGACCATTTCGGCATAGATGCTTGGCCTGATAATTTTCATGCCGTCGTTTGAAACTTTCACCAACACATCAAGATCAATGAAGCTATCGTTTAGCGGTGTAACCAACGTGTCTGCATAAGAATGCGCTACCTGCGATAAATATGTATCGTTTCCCGGGGTATCAATTACGATAAAATCGCAATTCGACAACTTTTGCATCGCTTCATTAAAGGCATTGATATCATCAGATTTTGCTTGCTCTGCATTTATAGAAGAACTTTTCAACAACGCAATATGCTCTGGCATTTTCAATTGTAAAGGCGAACGTTGCCGATGTTCAAAATATTGAGAAAACGTTCCCTGTCGCGCGTCAACGTCTATTGTGCCGACTTTAAATCCTCTGTTTAAAAGATATACCGCAACGTGCATTGCGATAGTTGACTTACCCGTACCGCCTTTTTCATTCCCAAGGACAATGACGTAAGGTTTCATGCTCTTTCTCCTTATATGTTAGTTGTTTTTTGCCTTCTGCAAATATAAACCGCAGATATTATGACACCAATTGAAAGAACAGTCATTAAAATTGTTGCTAAGGCATTTATTTCAGGAGATATTCCAAAACGTAAACTTGAAAACACAATCATCGGAAGAGTGGTCGCGCCAGGTCCTGCGACGAAACTCGCAATAACGACATCGTCAAGAGATAACGCGAAAGCCAACAGCCATCCCAACACAATAGCATTTGAAATCATTGGCAGAGTTATAACAAAAAACACTTTCGTCGGAGATGCGCCCAAGTCCAACGCGGCTTCTTCAATTGACCTGTCCAAATCTTGCAATCTTGCTTGCACAATCATTGTGACGTAGGACAAAGTCAGAGTTATATGAGCGATAACAACGGTTGTTGATCCTCTTCCGTCAGGCCATCCGCAAAGTTTATTCATGCCGACGAACAACATCAGCATAGACAATCCCATAACGACCTCAGGCATAACCAAAGGTGCGGTAATTGCTCCCATAAACAGCGTTTTCCCTCTGAATCTCGTAAATCTGTTAATGATAATCGCCGACATTGTACCGAGCACGACGGAGACCGTCGCCGATAATCCCGCTATTTTTAAACTCGTAAAAGTCGCTCGCAAAATAATCGGATCGGAAATAAGCGCCTTGTACCATTTCAAAGAAAATCCCGTCCACGTCGCGACAAATCTTGATTCGTTGAAAGAATAAATGACAATGCACAGCAAGGGCAGATATAAAAACGAATATCCTATCACCAAAAACAATTTCGAAAACTTGAAACGCATTTAGTCCCTCGATAACAGTTTTATTTCTTTACGACGTTGCGATATAACCATCGGAAATACGACGAATATCAGCAAAACTATCGACAAAGACGCCGCCGTCGGCCACGACATATTTCCGAAAAACTCGTTCCAAACCAATCGCCCGATAGTTAACGTTTGCGCTCCGCCCAATAATTCCGGAATAACGAATTCACCAATTGCGGGTACGAACACCAATGCTGAACCGGCGTAAATACCGGGAGCGGAAAGCGGAACAATTATCGAGAAAAACGACTTTATCGGAGAACTTCCCAAATCGTAAGCTGCTTCAATCAGCGAATAATCGATTTTCTCAATTGCACTGTAAAGCGGCAAAATCATAAACGGCAGATACGCGTAAATAATCCCGATACACGCCGCATAAGAGTTGTTCATTAGCTGCAACGGTGCACCTATAAAATGAAACTTCATCAGCATATTGTTGATAAAACCACACGGACTAAGCAACATAATCCAAGCATAAACGCGAATTAAAAACGACGTCCAAAACGGCAGAACGACGAGCATTAACAAAACATGACGAATTTTTTCGGAGGAACGAGCAATCGCGTATGCCATCGGAAAACCTATCACCAAACAGCATAACGTAGACGCGCCGGCAATGAGAATCGATGCCACAAACCCGTAAACGTACATTTCATCGGTAAATAACGTTACATAATTGCCCAGATTTAAACGCATTTGCAGAATGTATCCCGACGCCCAATCGACAATTGACGTATAAGGAGGCGCGGCAATGACGCTTTCCGAAAAACTGATTTTTATCAAAATCAGACACGGGAATATAAAAAAGATAACAACCCACGCAAGAGGTACACTAATCACCAATCGACGCCCGCTGACACGTTTTATAAACGCCGTCAACCATTGAATAATCTGCTCTTCTATTCTGTACATCAATTGTTATCTGCACCGCTCAAAACACAGAAGGAATGTAGCATAATTTCAGCTACATTCCAACGGTGGTAATGTTATCGGCGATTTTTGCCTTTGCCTTGGCGTTTGTTGCCCCGCTGATTTTTGCCTTGCTTTCTGCTACTTTGTTGCAGAATTGGCTGTAAAAATGACTCGCTTATTCTTTTTGTTTTCAAGCTTGTGAAGAATTCATCTCGCGGGAATAGAGTCGCGCCTTCCTGCACTAGGGTGTCGATGGAATCTTGCAATTCTTTCTTTCTATCAGCATTTGCCTTCGACAACTTGCCCAGTTCTTCTGTCCTTTGCGTTATCCGCCGTTGCAATGCCGTGCAAATGTCTTGTTTGTCTATATGCCCTTTATTTACTTCATCCCATATAGTTGCTTTTAAGTCGTCTATTCTATTTTGCAAGCGTTCGCCTATTAAAGTACGTTTTAGCGTCTCCTCGCTTAATCCACTTTCTCCTGTTACGAGAGTAATGAACTGCTCTTGGGCGGTTATTTTATCTACTATATTGACATATACATTTGCTCCGTCATCAAAAGAAATAGGTATCGGAACAGCCTCTCCTTCTTCCTGAATTTTCTCTTGCGATTCTGGATCTTCTGTTTTTTCAAGCTTTTCTTGCGCTTTTGGTCTTTCTTCTTTTGGCCTGCTAGAAAATTCCTCTGACGGGAGGTGCCTTTCCAATAAGCCCATTACCAATTGTGAGAATGTTTCCCATTGTTCAAGAACTTGCGCTCTATTGGGCGTGTTTCTATGCAGAATGCGATCTAATGTGTCGCGGGCAGTGGATGGATCGCGCAGGCTGCGATACACGTCCAATTCTGCACCTGGTTCAATATGCACATTAGGCATATTTATGCGTACGATTCCTTTGTGAAGAGCATCCCTAATGCTCTGGTCTTCTGTTCGGCTCCATCGTTTTTCCAGTTCACTAGCTGTACATTGCGGATCAAAATTGTCCATGTTTCTGAGTATTGCCGATGTATGCTCTAATTTGTCAAGAAAAAGAGGATTTTCAATTGATCTTCCCATTGCCTCATATACATCTGCCAACATAATCGTGATCGCCTCTGTGGTCATATTTGGTAGAAGCTCTTCTGGATCGAGCTGCTCTAGACGAGTTAAAGTGTCTTTTCGTCTTTCATCCTCCATAGCTTGTGCTTTTGTAACTTCTTCCGATACAGTTGGTTTTTGACGAGGTGCATTTTTTCCTGTGGTTAGAAGATCGTCCTCCATGACGATATCGCGCGGTACAGGCGGAAAAACTGTTGCTGCGCCAGTATCAGGAAATATTCTCTTCAAGCGATTAATTTCTGCCTCAAGGTCTCTAATGGATTTTTGAGTTTTCTCTTTCCAATCCTGAACTCTTTGCTGTATGAAAACGCATTCTCCTTCTTTTGGCATTTCTCTGCTTTTCTGCAGGCGCTTAAAATAATTCATACGTTTAGAAGACGATGCTCGCGATCCATCTTGCGGAAGTTTATCAAAACCATTCAGTTCTTCCAGCTCTTTTTTCTGCTCTTCAAGCGTAGCCGTCAATATTTCGAAAATAGGTCTCGGATCATAGTCTAACTTTTGCAATATCAATTTTTTTGCGTTCTCAATAAGCTCGTTTTTTTCACTTTCTTCTTTACCATTGTGTTTTTGGTGAAGGAATGTTGTATCTAGAACACCTCCGAACAACCAAAGCGGAATAGAACATATTACACCATGCAAGCTCTGCGGATTATTGGGAACAACCAATTCGAGGTATGTTTTCTGGGCCATCTTTTTGGTGCCTATTTTCATGAAATCTTGTTTGGGCATTGAATCAAATTGCGCCGGCACAATATGAAGAGCATAAAGCTCTTGTATGCGCTTGCATTCTTCTTTTAATTCAGCAAGTGCAGTTTTAGGTTCAGCTTCAGTTTCAATTCTGGCGCCTAAAAGGGCAATAAGTTCTTCTGCTGCTTGCTGTGCATGCTTTATCGATTTCTCCGCGCGATTGAACGCTTTTTGCACTTCTGTTGTATATGATGTGTGATTTCCTGTTGAAGGCGGTTGGGTCTTCAGTGATTCCTCTAATTTCTTAAGAGCTTCCTCTGATTGGCGAGCCAATATTTCCAATTGTCTATCCATATTTTCCTTCTGGATACGTAAATAGACTGAAAAGGCTTGTGTTGTTGGGGTGGTGTGTAATGTTTGCCAAAAATGGATGCGATTTGAGTACGAAAATGACTCAGACTCCCACATGAGCGTGTCTCCGAGAGGTGCAACAATTGCTTTACTTGCGGGGTCATCTGATTGTGTCTTTTGCTCTATTTTGCTCGCTTCTACACTATCCATACACACAAGTGCTAGTACGCAAATTTGTAATGTTTTAAGCTTGGTCATATTACCTCCTGTTTATACCCACTTGTCCCCTTAGGGTAGACTATTTGTCACAAAAGTCAATAAGGTTTATGCAGGTTTTTTGCTGTGGCAAAAAATGAGGGGGAGGAATGTAACTGAAATTATGCTACATTCCACCGGTGGTAATGTTAGTGGTGTTTTTTGCCTTTATCTTTGCTGTGATTCTTGCTACGGCTAGAACTTTCGCGGCTTCCCGCATTACCTAGCAGTTGTTTCTGTATTTCAGGAGGTAAAAAATCTGTTTTATCACTAGGGTTTGAAGGATTTTTTTCGCTCTTTGGGGCACTATTTTGTGGAGTTGGGGCTTCTTGCTCGTTTAAAACCCGTTGTGCAGCAATTATTCGTCTCTTTGCTTCCTCCACTCTTTCGGCATTTCTCGATGCGGGTGTGATCTTAGCTGAAGATCCAGTATTTTTTTCCTCCGAAGTTTCAAGTTTAACTTCAGGAAATATTCTCTTTGCCGCCTCCACTTTTGCAGCTTCATTCGATCCGGCTGGTTTTTGAGGAGAGGCATCTTCTTTAGTCGCGGTTAAGGGATAAGCTCCTAAAGAACTTGTCAGCACGTTGACGGTGTTTTTTGATGCTTCTACTTCTTTCTGAATTTTGGTTGTATCGATATCGGTGGGAAGGGGTGGATTTGAATGGCGTCCTTCTTGCTGTAAAATACCTTGTGCACGAACTAAAAGTTTCTTTGCCGCCTCCACTTTTGCAACTTCATCCGATCCAGCTGTAGCCTTATCTGGAGGTTCGGTTGATCCATCGTCACTACCCTGTAACTTTTGCATAGTTTTCGGTGAATTGTGGAAAAGCAGGGGATTATCCGGTAATGGTAAAGTCGTCAAACTCGTTACAGGTGTCGGTACTATTGCGTTCGTGTCAGCGTGTAAAGAAGAGTCATTAAGCCCTAGTTGCCCAAAGGACGATAACGAAGACATGCGCATCCAAATAGCTATCGTTTCATCGGAGACCCGAAACCTCTTATTCTTCGGAAGAACGCAGGCTTCATTCACCGGTAACTGCCATAAAGAAGACAAATACGGCATAGTGGGCATTTGCAGCAGGGGAGAATTCTGGAATATCGGTAGCGCTTCTTCTATTGTTTTGGTAAGGGACTGTAGATGGGGGGTTCGTCCTTCTATTCCTCCTGGATCTTGTTGAACAACTTGCGGCAAACTATTAAGACGTTGCAGTGTATCTTCATATGATTTTATATATTTGCCTTGGCTTGTTTCTGCTTTCGACACTTTCTGCTTAAGTGTGTCAATTTGTGATTGTAATTGCTGAATTTGTTCTTCGATTGTTTTTTTCAATTTATTGCGAACAGCTGCTTCGAGTTGACCTTTAAGGGTTGTTGTCCAATTTTCATCTTTTTTGCTTAATTGGGCTATCCGATCGTCTACATGTTGCTTCCACTGATCAAATTGTGTTTGAAGCTTGGTCAATTGAGAGGACAGTGTTTCTATCTTACTGCGTAGACCGGCGTTTTCTTGTTGTTTTTGTGATAACGTTGTAAGTGTCAGCTCTAACGTTGTTAGGGCGGCTTGCGCTTTTTGCAGTTCCCCGGATAAAATTTCAATTTTCTTGTCCTTGTCCTCTAATTGTGCAGACAAAGCTGTAATCTGCGCCAGCAAATCTTTTTTTTGTGTTTCTAAACCTGCTATAATTTGTCGATTTAAATCATAAGATTGCCGTTGTAATTGTGTTGCTAAATCATCATAAACTGTGTCTAAATCAACTTGTGGAGTCATATATTGTAAGGCGGATTTATTCGCTTTCTGTTTCATTTGTCGGTCTAGCCTCTCTAATCGAGCTTCATGATCGGTCAGCTGTTGTTGTATTTGTTCCTCTCCCTCACTTCCTTCTTCTCTTGTAGGCGATAATGTGGGTATCAAACTAGCTAAACGAGCGAGCTCTCCGGCTTGAAAGTTCATATTGCTTTGATTTGCTCTATCATGGAGAGAATCTTAGAAAATTCCGACTGATTTATAGGAATCATAGGTAAATAAGGATGCATTGGTATGGCTGGTGAAGATGTATCTCCATTTGGCGATGAACTTGGCGGTGGGGTTGCTATCACCTGATTTATGGCTCGCAAAATGTCTTCGGGTATCTCTTCGGCGTAAGACGCTGGTGTCACTCCTGATATGCCTGAGCCATCCCTCCCACCTGCTCCACGATCAGGTGGTAATGATCCCCACACTTCTGCGCAGCCTACGCACATTGCTATTACCGTGTAAAGATTTATTGCTCTAATTTTAACCATGTTACCTCCTATCTACACCCAATCGCCATTTTAGCGTAAAATATTTACTGCAAAAATCAATAAAATTTTTATGATAATTTTTACGTGTTTTTCTTCGCTGAGTCTTGTTCCCAAGTGGGGGTATTTGTCTTGGAACTCCCTCACGGCCTTGATGGTGAAGAGTGCCGACCGCCTGATCTCCGTCTATCTTGTGGCTGCATTGGGTAAAAGCGCAAAGGGGGGACTCGTGATTCTTACGTTTGTTCTTACCTCTAGACGATTAGTCTGCGCCACTAACTTTTGAAGTCCTATCTTTGTCTTGAGGCGATCCTGTCCGGGTAGTAAATGCTGCATCATTTTGGGATATTTTAAGTATTGCGCTATCTAATGCTTGCAACGCATCTTGTAATAGTCTTTCCTGCTTTTTAGAATGTTTCTTTTTTGCGGTAAGCGATGTTAGTTCTTCTTTTCTATCATTGAGCCTTTTTTTGCAAAAGAGGCAATACTCGCTCTTTCATATTCTCCTCTTTAAGTATTCCCTCTTTTAGCGCTAATATGGCTTCTTGTTTTCTGAGAGGTTCACTATATTTTTTGCCTGGAAAAGTTGCTGTATAAGCTCGTCGTAATGCATCGGATTGTGTTATTGGGTCAGTTAAATCAACAACCATTATAGGCTGAAGCACGACATCTCGATACAGTTGAATCTCCCGACATTTTTGATCATCTGAAGGTTCGGTTGGTTTTTGACGAGATGCATCTTCTTTAGATGCGGTTGGGAAATCAGCCTCCATGGTGATAGGAGACGATGAACCTGTTACTGCTTTTGGGTCATGTTTCTCATATCTCTTGTAGAGTGCTTATAATAAATCACGTGTTACAGAAGTCAATAATGCGACGGAAATCGAACTTGCCCCCCCTCCCCCAATCGTTCGGCTTCTGATTTTAATTTGTGTTTAATTCGCTAACAATTATTTTTCGATTGACAGAGCGGATACATCTTTTTATTATTCGAACGTCCCCTGATGGAGGGGTGGCCGAGCGGTCAATGGCAGCAGACCGTAAATCTGCCGACGGAAGTCTACGAAAGTTCGAATCTTTCCCCCTCCACCAGCAACGTGGTATCGCACCCAGTTGTTGTTTCCTTAGTGGTTTTAAATGTTATTCAAAGCTTCTGTACTAGAGAGGGCTGTGTTCGGGTGTTCATTTTCAGCCTCATTGATTATATAAAATTTTAATCTCTATCGGTAATAATTCTCTTGACGATGTTCATTTTTGCTGATATTATTCCCGATAAGGAATGAACGATATGATAAAAACAGCTAAAGATTTAGGGACATTGATAAGACAACGTCGAAAAGAAATGGGGCTTTCTCAGGCGGATCTTGCGGGAATTTGCAACGTTGGGAACCGTTTTTTAGTAGAATTAGAAGCAGGCAAGCCGACTGTGCAGTTCGATAAAGCTTTATATGTCGCGGCAAATGTCGGACTAGAGCTGCATATTCGCAAAAAGGGAGATGAATCGTGAAATCTCTTGATGTGAAATACAATGGCCAGAATGTAGGCAAATTATCGCAGGACGAATCTGGGAAAATGTCGTTTCAGTATAATTCTGAATGGCTTTCAAACGGATTTGCAATTTCTATGTCTTTACCATTACAAAGTGAACTATTTTCAGAACAGAAATGTCGCCCCTTTTTCGAGGGATTATTACCAGAAGATGCCATTAGGGAAGAAATTGCTCGTAATTTGGGAGTTTCGTCTCGCAGTGATTTCGCTTTATTGAGAGAAATAGGCGGAGATTGTGCTGGAGCAATAAGTGTTGGTGATTCAAAAAAGGTATCATCCGATAAATACGAAGAACTAATTGAAGGTGATCGCCTGCTTGAATCATTACAGCCCTTGACGGGGAAGCCGTTGTTTGCAGGAGAGAAAGATGTGAGGCTGTCAATTGCTGGATCTCAAAGAAAATTGCCCATCATTTGTAAGAACGGACATTTCTATATTCCTCACGGAGATATTCCAACAACTGCGATTATAAAACCTGAAATTCAGGGAATAGACGGAAGCATAGAAAATGAATTTTTCTGCCTAACTCTAGCTCAAAAAATAGGAATTCCTGTTCCTGAATTTGAGATGCTGAAATTGGACAGGAAATACTTGGTAATTAAGCGTTATGATCGTGCAGAAAAAAATGGGAATGTCACTCGTTTACATCAAGAGGATTTATGTCAAGCAATGGGCATTCCTTCAGAAAATAAATATCAGAAAGACGGCGGACCGAGTTTCAAAGATTTGTTCATAATTATACGAAAATATAGTTCTCAACCCGCGCTGGATATCAGGAATGCTGTCAGAATAGCCATATTTAATTACGTTATCGGAAATGCGGCCGCGCATGGAAAAAATTTCTCATTTCTAATCGAAAAGGACGCTATTAAGTTGGCTCCTTTTTATGATTTATTATCGACAGCAGTTTATCCGAATCTTTCACAAAAAATGGCGATGAAAATTGGTAACAAGTATGAACCTAATGACGTTTTTAAAAGACATTGGCAAGCGTTTGCAGAGGATATTTTGGTAAAGCCTGAATTTGTTGAAAAAGAAAAAAAATACGTTTCAAGTGCAGTAACA
>JAILGW010000096.1 GCA_024696365.1 Alphaproteobacteria bacterium
TGTGTTGTTTCAGAAATAGCGAAAAAAGAGAAAATTTCTGTAACCAGAAATGAGATTGCTCAGGCTATTAAAAACATTGCAATGATGTATCCAGGACATGAGAAGAGCATTGTTGATTTGTACAGTCGCAGAGACACCGTACAGGCTGTTGCCGGTCCGATACTGGAAAATAAGGTAATAGACTTCCTATTGCAAAAGTTAAAAATAAAAGAAGAGAAGTGCTCTATTGCTGAATTAACGGCTATTGATGAAGAGCCATTTGATTTCTTCGCAGATGATAAAGCAAAAAAAGCTGCACCAAAGAAAAAAGCTACTGCAGTGAAAAAAGAAGCGGACAAAAAAGAAGAAGCCGCCCCTAAGAAAAGAAGTTGCAAATGCAAAAAGAGTGCAGAGTAATTTTTTGTAGTTTTTGTAGGAGATAAAATATGGCAGATGAGTATATGAACACGTTAATCCCGATGGTTATCGAGCAGACGAGCCGCGGTGAAAGATCGTTTGATATTTATTCCCGTCTTTTGAAAGAAAGAATCATATTTCTGACAGGAGAAGTAAATGACGCATCTGCCAGTTTAATTTGTGCTCAATTGCTGTTTTTGGAGTCAGAAGATCCGAAAAAAGATATTTTCTTTTATATTAATTCTCCTGGAGGTGTTGTGACTTCGGGATTATCCATTTACGACACAATGCAGTATATATCGCCAGACGTAACGACTTTGTGTATGGGACAGGCAGCGTCAATGGGCTCTCTCCTACTAACCGCTGGAGCTAAAGGTAAAAGGTATTCTCTACCAAATTCCAGAGTTATGATACATCAACCATCTGGGGGATTCCGCGGACAAGCAACAGATATCGAAATTCACGCGAAAGAAATTCTCACTTTGCGTTCTCGTTTGAATAAAATATACGAGAAGCACACAGGCATGCCACTAAGCGAAATCGAAAAAGCGATGGAGCGAGATAATTTTATGTCTCCTGAAGAAGCTAAAAAATTCGGTCTAATTGATGAAATAATAGAAAAAAGAGTGAAATAAGCAAACTTTTCAATCTTATAATAAAGAACCTCTCAGAAAACGTAACTTCTTGAGAGGTTTTTGTTTTCGCAAAATCGGGCAAATGAAAAAAAGTTACATTATTTTCAATAAATTAACGTTTTTTTTACCAATGAACATTTAGAATGACGCTATATTATTTATTTGGAGGAAATTGAAATGAAGAAAATAATATTAGGAACAGTCATTGCTTTCGCTTTTGCAACCGGCATGGGAGATGTAGAAGCTCTGGGAAAAGACAATAAAACAACGATTTCAACACTGGATGCTGCGTACGCTACTCCAGATTTAACAGCTTCTGGATGTATGGGCGGTTTTGATGAACTTAAAAGGTGGGCTGTAAATAATGACAAAACGCTTGTGAAACCATTACAGGCTGTAAGAGATGCGTTTGCAGCAATAGCTGATATGAAAAAGTTGACAGGCATCGGTAGCATCGAAAAGAAAATTACAGCGGCGACATCACAATTACCGAACATCAAAGCAAAAGCCACCCCTGCGAATACGCCATTCCGCGTACAATGCAGGGAAGATATAAATGCGATATGTAACCTAATAAGAGGGCGAGCGAAAAAAGGCACAGGATATGCTGCAATCGAAACTTTCTATGAGGCTGTTTTAAACGCATTGCAAGGTCGATAGTAATGTAAAATACATTTTATATATTATACAGATAACGCCGTTTTCAATTCCGAAAACGGCGTGTTTTTAGTTTAAAGTTTAGAATTTTATTATCAAAGCAGTTTTTGTTTCAATGAATTGAAGCAATGTGTTGCAAATTCAACCACTGAGTACCAGACGTTTCTCAGGACGTGTGATCCAACTTTCCACAAAGAACTAGACTCCCCTTCTATTATTCTTTTCATTACAGAGGGATTTATCATCTCGTATAATTTTGTAGCGGATTTTTCTCCTTCAGCTATTGCCTGAATTAGATTTTGAATATTATCTAATCGGCAGTTTACATATCGTTCCTTATAAATTAGCCCATGAGTTGGAAATAATGCCTGTAATACCATTTTTTCCTTTTCTAAATGCATCTTCATCTTCTTAAATCCAAGTTCTGGAACGAAAATTACATGATATCCTCGATATTCACTCAAATAATCGACTATTTTTTCTGTAGCATAGATGCAACTGCTAAAATCTGAGCAATACCAATCATCTTTTCCAATATACCGCACAAAATTTTGTTCTAATGAAGCAATATATTTTTCGGCAAATGATTCTATACTGTACAAAGTTCTGTTTTGATCTTTAAGTCTGTGAGATATTTCGTTCAGAGTATCGTAATAAATTTTCGCACGTCCTGAAGTTTTTTCGTGATATCGTGCAGTTTCTGCGTACAACACGGAACAAACCTCTTCAATTTCTGGACGGAAATCGCTCAGATATTCCGATAAGTGCGCATATTGAATACAACCCCGGTGATAATTTAATGCAATAGAACGTACCTCTTCTCTACCATTATCTATATGTGGCCTATAAAAATCGCATATCTTGTTGGCTGATAATGGCGCAGCAGACATGCTCTGTCCGCAAAGAAGCATCCCTATTCCAATAGCTCGCACGATATTGCCTCGAGTACTCATTCCATGTGAGTTCATAAACAAGACGCTAACTATTACAAAACACACTATTTTTTTCATGTTACTAATTCCTATTTTTGAGTTTTTTAAGAAAAGTCATCTGTCGAATAGCTTTGATAGCGAATATACAACTCTCTAATAAAAAATAGCGTCAATCCGACTAATACAGTTTTACTAAAAAATCTCCAGCTATCGCATAAACATGATTTTTTCCCAACAGAAACCTCTTCAGGTCTTATAACCTCTCGCTTTTCAGTTAAAGATACGAAGTTGTCACCCAACATTTGAGGGGTTATCTCCAACGCATACGATTCACCACTCAATAACAACGCAAAAATTATCTTTTTCATATTTTACCGCCCGCTTTACAGACCGAAAAAATGAGCGACTTGGTATTTTAAACTCGGCGTGCTAAACGGATTACAAAAGAAACTGTCGTACATGCTTAAGCACCTGTATTCTGACCATATTGCGAACGCTACAGCACTTCCAGTTCCGGCTAATGCAACGAATGCTCCGACTTTATTTCGCGCATAAATATACCTGAAACCATGCACACAAAATTCTATTGGACATCTGATAACAGGAGATACGCCTTGCCAAATTCCGACAAAATAATCTCTCATTTTATCTGTGACAGCAGAGACTTCTTCAGGAAAATCTGCTTGTTCTGATGATTGAACAGACGCTTGCACAACAGGTTCCTCTGAGACCACAACAGCATTTTTCGACGTTGTGCTTACAGATTGCACGTTTGGCTTTAATGGTTCAGTGAGTTCTTCCATCTTGTGCAAATCGGTTTGCTTTGGAGACTCCGGAATAGAAAGTTCTTGGTGTTCGCCATCGCGTTTTTTTAATCTATCCTCAGATCGCCGTACTGATGATTGTGTATTTATCTTTCCAGATTGCGTACTATTCGAATGTAATACCGTCTTCAGAGACATCGCACTATTTACAGGTTGTGATACTGTCACCACAGGCGATGAATCTTCAACAGGTTGTGCCTCTGACAGTCTCGACAACGTAGGATTTTCTCGTCCGCATGAAGCCTCATCGAACACCCGTTTTCCTCGCTGAAGTCCCTCAACATCTGAACAAATCATTCCAATTATCAAAAAGCCACATAATATTTTATTCATTTGTATAGTCCTCTATCACTTGCAAAAAACAACTTCTCTTACATAACAACAACCAAAACTACACAACTCAAGATGGAGGAAATATATAATTGGTTGAAATATTTTTCAACTCCCGATTGAGTTTTTTTTCTATTCAAATATATCTATTAATTGCAAAAATCCGCAAAAAATTATTGATATTCCAACGATAAAAAGCAAAACCTGCAATATAAAATTATCCAACAATGGCTTATACTTCAGCAGCGCAACTTTCTTCATTTTCCAAAAAAGATGAATTGGAACAATGATTGCAATTACAGCCAGAACAACTCCTGAAACATTCAAAAACTTTATGAATGCGTTAGGAGTAAACATTGCAACAACTGTAGGAACAAAGACACTCACTACCACAACCTGCCATTTTTTTGTAAAGCGTTTTTCTCTGTTTAGAATATCTATAATTGCCGTACAAACTCCGAATATTGAAGTTAGTATAGCCAAGATAGATACGATTAAAATAATTTTCTGTATATTTTCAGATGAAGCCGCTCTACTTAAAACGCCGATTAATTCACCGACATCTATAGCATCTCCCGATAACATCAATTGAAAAAATTTTGCGTCCGTGTTGGATACAATCAGCAAAATCGCCGCCGTCCAAATGGTGTATATTACAGCGGGAATTATACTTCCCCAAAGACACGCGTTATGAATCATTTTCCGATTATTCTCACAGAACTTAGTCATGGAATGAATAGAACCTTGAAATCCAAACGATGTAAAAACTATCGGAATAAGAGTCGCCCAATCATTCATCAATATATGCGACACTTGCTGTGGAACATTATGTATCGGCGTTTTTATAAGTAGCCACACAATTGCGAACAGAAGCGTTGCAAATAACGCGATAAAAAGATGCTTATTAATACGGATGATGAACCGTTTCGCGCAAATAAAAAGTGCAAAAATAACAATCGATACTAATGACATTATCGTTTGTAGAGAAAACGTAGTAACCGATTGAAAAATCGAAGATAGTCCAAAAATGTATGCCGACATCAAAGCAAACGACAATAACTTCAGGAATAAATTCCCAACTCTTCCACTCCAATCCGATTCAACGATTTTTCCGATTTCTGAAAGCGTCGCGTCTGCTCGAGAATTCAAATTTAAATCCGAACGAACCAACGCGGTTAAGTAAGTAAGAAATGCAAAAAGCATCATTATTATACAGGTATTAACAATACCAAATTTTGCTAATACCAACGGCAGAGAAATCATTCCTGAACCAATAGCCGTACCTGCGAGCAAAAATGCCGCTTCAAATTGTTTTTTCATGACAGTCCTCTATTATGCTGAATACACCTCGACACACGTTGCTAACACGCATGCCTTCTTTTTATTCGAAAAAATAAAATTTATATTGAAGTATCAATATCGATAATAGAGATATGAACCAAGTGTACGAAAAGATAACCAATCGGAAGATAACTTTATAGACATATTTTCCTGCCTTCTTTCAAACA
>JAILGW010000083.1 GCA_024696365.1 Alphaproteobacteria bacterium
GTCAAAAGACCACAGAGAACGCCATAAAACGCTGATTTTAGCTGTTATATCAGGACTTACAAAGCGGGGTTAGAATTCCTACTCCCTTCCGAGGAGCGGTCGTTCCAAAAAACGGAAAAGTAAGACGGACGGTTTAATACACATACAGCAAAGTTAACTATAAATTAACAAATCTCTGGTAGCATTCGTTGTATTAGATAGGTTGGAACGTAAGATGAGCAAGATCAAAAAGTTATTTTATTCTGCATTGATAGCATTTATCGGCATCGGAGTTAATCCTGATATAGAGGCCCGAGTCACGAAAGAAGTCGCTGAAGCCACTTTGCCTTATCTTATGGAAGCTGCCGGAATACCTGGTGATGTACCTTCTAGCACAACTAAAAGGGCCAACTTATCAGAATACGAAGATACTAAAATTCAAGCAATTCTCAACATGATCTACACGGATGAAGGTCAACAACAAATGGTAAATTGGGCAAGGAACGGAGAATTCCCCCCGATATTGGCAAGAATGGGTTTCGTTACGGAAAACTTGTATTTACATGGTTGGCTAAGCATTCCCTTACAGCAACATACAGCCCCGCCAATACGAGATGCAGATATACAAAATCTTATGGTACATATAGCTGATTACCCAATGCTATCATATGCAGTACAAGCAATGAGAGACGCCTATATCGGCTCTCTTTTTCCATGTGGTCCTGGAACATTTTCTTCCTATGCGGCTCATCCATCGAGATTAGGATTTCATGCTCTTGACAATGGCGGGGGCAATTTAGAGAACATTTGCGCCGCTCTTATTAGTAATACATTTCCAATTCCGGATATCCGAGACGTACAAAATATTATCACTCGACTAAGACCTTATAATGGTACAGTAGATAATCAGCTTTCTCGTATTATTTTTGTGCTTGATATTTGCGAAACTGTTGTTCAAGTAAAGAATATACTTACTCAAGTATTGCCTCCGTCTGATGATCGTAATACAGATATAGATACAGCCATACGGAGGGCTGTCCCCTATAACGAATATGCACATCGCCCTGTTTCTGCGACAACTTTTCCCAGGATTCGGCAAGGTGACTGCGTAGAAACGTTGTATCGACATTTAATAAACATCGCCATTCAAAATGACGCTACTGCACCCAAAAATTTCAATGTTGGACATCTTTTGGATGCATTTAAAGAGCATTATTACGGTCCTATTTATATTCAAAATTATACTAAGCCAGATCAGAGGAACCCTCATCCACAAAATCTCGTCTTCTCAAATATTACAACAATAAATGGAGAATCAGGATTGACGCAGTTGAGATATCATGGATATTGGCGAGATGCTTTGAGTGCAGTGCAAGGTATTGGAAATTTTTCTAATGCGACTATAACTAACATTGTCAGAGTATTAAGAAATGTAAGTCCAACAAGAACATCAGCACTTGGAGTGCGCGCTGCTACAGGATATCTGAATCCAGGTTTAGTTCCTATAATTCAAAACACCCCGACTCAACAAGCCAACGCAACTGATATACAGAACGCACTTAATGCATTAGATGGAAGATGCCCTGTTGGTAATGAACGATTTATAGTACAAGTTACTGATGATCGTGAGGTCATAACGACTCAAGTCAATTTCCCGAATGAAATCGACGTTCTAATAGAAATTGCAGATAAATTATGGAATCGTACTATCAAAGTCGGAATTTGGACCAACAGACATGCAGAAATTGTAAACATTCAGTAAAACTTTAACATCAAAGCCCTTTTTCTTGCGAAACACGAAAAGCATTCCACTTTCGCTTAGTTGTTCGAGTCTCAGCAAAAGTACAGGCTACCACGAGCGACTTTTTTCACTCTTCTTCTTTACCATTGAAAAATCAGGAAAAACTACTTTTTTATTTCCAAGATTCCGAATCTAAAGCATCGTCCATTGTAAAAGCACTAAAACAACCGCTATCGTAATCACTCCAATACGTACTTGGATTTGCGCCACCACCTCCACATTTATCACTTGAAATAGCCGCCAGCATGCCGCCCAGCTTATTACGTTCTTCGTTATTACAATCAGGAAAAGCCGTTGTAAATACCATATGTGCATAGTTTGCAAATTTGCCATCATTGGAAGGATTGCAAATCAACGCAACAAGTTCCTCCATCTTTTGTCTACTTCCAAGTATCTGAGGAATTAAAACATCAATTTCAGATTTTACGTCACCATCCGAGACAAGATGCGTCCACTTGCGAGTTGCTTCTTCTATTTTAGGCATGGATGTCGATGTTTTGGTATCTTCTCCTAAACTCTCTATATACTTCATTCCCCAACACTCTCCATCAGACAATACCAAAGCCAAGCAACAGCCCAAAATCATTTTTTTCATCATCGCATACCTCCATCACTCAAGAAGCCATATAATCTGACTCTGTCATGATACCACAAATTCGAAAAATGTCAAATATTTAGCGATAATTTCTTCAATAGGCATTTTCCCCAACCTTCTCTCTCACAAAATTTCAATCTTAAATGCCGGAATTTGTTTTGCATCGATGCGGAGATTATCACGATTGACCATGGCTGTGCCGTTCAAATGGCATCCGTGAGCTTCCAAAGCCATAATTGCACGAATCATTCCTGTAGAGTTACTCGAAATCGTAAACTCTCGAATACCGTTTTCCCGGCAGCATTTGATAATATCTTCAGCGTCTTCTCCATCGACCATATCGTAGAAGTTGATGAGCTCATTGCCGGCCTCTGTGCTACGCTTGTAAGCCCAGTAAACATCGCGATTAATTCCGAGTTCCTGCATCGTTTTTCCCGAAGATTCCGCAGTTTCAAATTTCTCTATAAAGGGCTTATTGTTTACGTTTAACTTATTGATATTATTCATTTTTTCCTCTATCCTTACCTTGTCTTGTAATATAACGCCTTTTTCTTCTTTATCAAGTTAATTCTTTGTTTTTATTGAGTTTTTATCGTGCCCAATAAATTTTGCCTTCCAGATGTATTTCTAGATTCTCTTCAAAATAGATTTTGGCTGTACGTTTGCTCCAATGTTCGCCGGCATCAATGTCATGCTCTACATCAACATATTTAAACCATTTGCCTCCATTTCTGGAAAACAATGTCGCAGTGCCTTCCAATGGCTCATCATCAGTCATTACAACATAATCCCTGGAACAAACTTTATGCCATTCTATACCGTCCTCATCGACGAATGTATCATCGCTATTTTTTGTGTTTAACTTATTGATATTGTTCATTTTTTCTCTATCCTTGCCTCGTCTTGTAATATAGAGCCTTTTTCTTCTTTATCAAGTTAATTCTTTGATTTTATTAGGTTTTTTTTGTCGACTTTCTTTTCAGACGATCGTCTTCTCTTGCTCGCTCCATAAAAGCGGAATCTTCCCTGTCAGAAGCTGCTGAGTCGAGAAATTTTTCGGCATCCAGCCGTTCATAATCATCTTTTTGAGCTTTGGGCTGAAGTAATTGAATTGCAGAATACCACGGAGATATCGGGGCGATATTTTGTTCAATTCGCAGAATTCCTTTTGGCTGATTCGTGGATTTTCTAGAAGACGTTTTTGCAGGATATAAGCCTTCGTCAGTAACTTTGAAAGCGGCGTAATTTGATAATTATTTTCAGGCTTTGAAACATTTGCTCTGCGACCTTTTCTCGTATTGATTTTCAGCGGAATAAATACTTCTGGTGCCAATAACTCCATTTTTTGCTCCTTAGATTAATCGCATAATCAGGCTATCGAATCCCTCGAGATTAAGGTCAATTTTGACTCCGTTCTCCTGCATCACGATCTTATTAATCAGCATGTGAATGATTTTTCTCTGCTCAGCCTGATACAAATACCCCCACACATCATTGAGATTTTTTATCGCCGTCATCAGGTCAGCTTTTGCAACATCGTTGCGCCTATCAGCCAGGCGATTGAGTCCCATAACGACTTCAAGTGATTTCAGAATGCGAACGATTTCTTCAACAATCCGCTTTTCTATGATTTCAGCAGGAATGGTATTCTGTGTAGCCTCGCAGGACTTGTATCTCAGATGATTAGAGCAAGTGTAATACCGATACTGCAAACCACGCTTATTGGAACAGGTTTTACGCATCAGCACATTACAAGTTCCGCAATAAACTAGCCCTTTCAGAAATGACGGAGTCGTTGTTTTGTGTTCTTTTTGTCCAGGCCTTTCATGCTTTTTGAAAATTTCCTGCACCTGGTTCCAAACGGTTTCTTCGATTATCGCTTCATGCTCCCCGGGATAAACATTCTCTTTGTGAACGACACAGCCTTTGTAATACGGATTTCTGAGAATTCGCAAAATCGCTTTCGGCTCGAACTTTTTACCGGTAGTATTTTCGTTTCTCGGCCGTGTCCGATATCCCGCGGCGTTTAAAATTCCCGCAACCTCCAAATAGGATTCTGTCTGCAAAAACTTATCGTAAATGAACTTTACGATTTTAGCCTCTTTTTCATTAATAATGAGTTTTCGATCTTTACAGGTGTACCCCAACGGAGGAACTCCTCCCATCCACATGCCCTTTTTCAAAGACGCAGCAAACTTATCTCTTATACGTTCACTGGAAAGCTCTCTTTCATATTGAGCAAAACTCAACAGAATGTTCAGCATTAATTTCCCTGATGATGTGGACGTATTAAACGACTGAGTTACCGAAACGAAACTGACGTTATACTTATCAAAAAGCTCTACAATCTTTGAAAAATCAAAAAGTGATCGCGAAAGCCTGTCGATTTTATAAACGACGACCATATCGATTAATCCAGCCTTGATATCTTCGAATAATTCCTTCAACGCCGGTCGATTCATATTTCCACCTGAAAATCCGCCATCATCGTAATGCTTCGAAACCAAACGCCAATTTTCATGAATTTGGCTGGCGACAAAGTTCTCCCCCGCTAAGCGTTGAGCATCAAGACTGTTAAACTCTTGCTCTAAACCGTCTTCACAGGATTTTCTTGATATAAACAGCGCATCTAATAAATTTCTTTTCCATTATTTTTTAATCCCAAAAAATGTTAGACCTTGTCGTCAAATGTATAATACGATATAGTAAAGCGTTTAGTTAGAGAGAAAGCGAAATGCTGCATAGATATGATATATCAGACAAATTATGGGAAAAGATAGAGAAAAAGTTACCGGGTAGCGAAGAACACACAGGGCGTCCGGCCGAAGACAACCGCAGGTTTATAAATGCAGTGTTTTGGATTTTGCGAACAGGAGCTCCTTGGAGAGATCTGCCGCCGGAATACGGAGATTGGAAGAACACTCACAGACGCTTTTCACGCTGGCGAGACAAGGGAATTTGGGAGAAAATTCTTGAAATTATCATGCCGGAGCCTGATTATGAGTGGATCATGATCGATGCGACTTATTGCAAATGTCATCAGCATGCAGCCGGCGCGCGCGGCGGGAATCAGGCGATTGGCCTCACAAAAGGGGGCGCAACACCAAGGTACATGTGGCCGTGGATGCGTTTGGTATGCCGATCCGAGCAATTGTTACAGA
>JAILGW010000109.1 GCA_024696365.1 Alphaproteobacteria bacterium
GTCAAAAATCCAACTTCGAAAATTAAGCAAAAACCGCCTGAATTTGTTAGTGAATCTGTTCGAGGTCGCAATTTTTGACTTTAGCCGAAAGACCTATTTTTTTCTGATTTTGCGAGACGTGTCAGGTCACGTCTCTACAAATCCACTGACAAGAATCCCGAAATTTACTAAAATAAAAATCTAAAAATAATTTGACTTTTTTTGGCAAACACAACAATTTTGCTAAGATTGTTTGAAATTGGAGCAAACTAATGACCACCATGAATGCTTGGAGGAAATATAAATGAATCTCGATATCAATAAAAAGTTGGACGAACTCCTTTCGATAAAATATGAGACAGAAACTGTTGAGTTTAAGGAAGCTAAAAAGACTTTTGCTTTTGATGATCTCGGAAAATATTTTTCAGCTTTGAGCAATGAAGCGAACCTTCACAATGAAAAATATGCTTGGCTCGTTTTCGGTGTTGAAGACAAAAAACACAATATTGTCGGGACAAATTGCAAAAATGATGACAAGTCTTTGCTGGCTCTGAAAGAGGAAATGGGAAAGCAGACTACAGGAAATCTGACTTTTATCGAGATCCATAAATGTTTCAGGAAAAACAAAAATAACGAGGAAAAACGGATACTTGTTTTCCAAATTCCTGCTGCGCCGTGCGGAATGCCGGTTGCATTCAAAAGAATGTATTACGGGCGTGACGGCATGGTAAGGGATTATGAACATTTTTACTGCCCGCTCATTGTTTCGGCAGAGAAAGTTAAGGCAAAAATACGAAATCTAACATACCGTTACATGACCGGCGATTCGATTTTCCCGAAAGAAACTTTGCAGTACGATCCTTACATTATCCGCGAGGCGTTGAACAACGCTATCGCTCATCAAGATTATTCAAAAGCGGGAAGAATCACCGTGCAGGAACACGAAGATGACTATCTGATTTTCTGCAACTGCGGCGATTTTATTCCGGGAAGCATAAAAAATGTTTTGAAAGCTGAATATTCTGCGAGCAATTACCGTAATCTCTTAAAACAGAAAGAAGAATTCAATTCGCATAGAAACGACCCTGTAAAGGAACAAGTAAAGGAACAAGTAAAGGAACAAGCGAATGTCCAAGAAAATGTCCAAGAAAAAGGAGCGAATGTCCAAGAAAATGTCCAAGAAAAAACTCGAGAAGAAATGATACTAAATCTTTTGCAGAACAATAATACAATCTCGATACGAGAACTTGCAGAGCAATTAAATATGACTGCAAAAACGATTCAGCGTGATTTAGATAAATTAAAGTCACAAAACCTTATCCGCCGCATCGGTCCGGACAAAGGCGGTCACTGGGAGGTGATTAAAAAATGACCTTACTCGCTGAAATAAAATCCGGCGAGAGCCGAACCATTGAATCGGCGATAAATACTGAAATCGGCGATAAAACGGCGATAAAGTGGCGATAAAATCGGTGATAAATCGGAGGAAATATAAATGGAAAATGAGCCTGACAGGTGGCACTGGCAAAAGCACGGCACGGCATGGAAAGGAATCGGTATTTACCATGTTACGATGGTGATTCCGAGCCGCGAGCCACTCTTAGGCTCACTTGTTATTCCAGAAAATGACCCTGCACAAGCAAGAGTGGAATCTACAGAGTTAGGAAAACAAATAATCAGTATTATGTTCAAAATTTCCGATTTTCATCCTGAAATCCGTACTTTGCAATATTGCCTTATGCCGGACCATCTGCACACAATACTCTATGTTACACACTCCATGCCAAAAGGCATTATGACAGCTGTGCGCGGTTTCTGGCAAGGGGCAAAGAAAATCGGGCGACAGTATAGTTTGTCGATTCACACGAATAATATTCGAGGTAATGGACAAAATGATGATGACAATGAAAATAACCCGAATGGTATTCGGGATAAACAAAAGTTAGATGTGGATCCCGTTTTCACAGCAATGCCTTTTGTCCGCCCGATGTCACGCCGCGGACAGCTGCAAACAATGTTCCGCTATATCAGGATGAATCCTCAGCGTCTCGCCACAAAACGGCTGCGTCCCGGCTTTTTCCGCGTACAGCGCGATATTGAAATAGGTGATCGCACTTATGATGCGGTAGGAAATATAGCGATACTTATGGAAAAACAGCGCTATACTGTGCATGTCCGTCGTGCAATGGTAGAAGCTGCGGCACACGGGGAAGACAAGCCGCTTCGTGACTACATGAACGGATGTGTCGTTGCTGCCCGTAACGGTGCCGTTATGGTATCGCCGTTTATCAGTCCCAAAGAGAAAGAAGTTCTGAATGTGCTTATAAATGAGCAGCATTTAGTTATTTACCTCGCGGATAACGGATTCGGAGAATATTATAAACCATCTGATGCTTTGTTCGACAGTGTTGCAGCAGGACGGATGCTCATTCTGAGTCCACATTCTTATGATGCAAAAAAGCGGCATATAACCAGAAACGAATGTGTAATGCTCAATAATTTGGCGGAAGAAATAACATGTTTATAATTCTTAGAAATAAATGATGATCGGGAGATAACAAAATGAAAACAAAAACTTTGATTTTAGGTGCCGGGCTTACCGGTTTGTCAGCTGCGTATCACGCAAAAGGAACTGATTTTATCGTTGTCGAGAAGAATGATCATGTCGGCGGGATCTGCACTAGCGAGCATAAAAACGGCTTTGTTTTTGACCAGACCGGGCATTGGTTTCACGTGAAAACATCCGAGGTCCGCTCACTGATGACGCGGCTTTTCGGGCAGAATACCGTTGAAATAGAGCGCAAAACTTTTGTCTTTTCGCACAATGTTTTTACGCAGTATCCTTTCCAGTCAAATACTTTCGGTCTGCCGCCGCAGGTGATAAAGGAGTGCGTTTTAGGCTTTGTCAAAGCATACTACGAAAATGACAAATCGAAGGCGCATGAAAACTTTTACGAGTGGTGCATGGCCTATCTCGGAGAGGGGATTTCCAAGCATTTCATGATCCCCTATAACACAAAAATCTACACCGTTCACCCGAAGGATTACGCGAGCCACTGGTGCGATTACTATGTGCCGAAACCCACTTTGGAACAGGTGATAGAGGGTGCCGTAACTGCGCCTGAGCAGAAAAATATCGGTTACAATGCGAAATTTTTCTATCCAGAGGAAAACGGCATCGGCGAGTTGCCGAATCGCCTCTTTGATCTCTGTGAAAAAGAGAAATTCATTTTCAACGCAGAGCCTGTTTCGATCGACACTTCGAAGAAAGTTGCAAAACTTAGTAACGGCACGGAAATCGAGTATGAAACGCTCATTAACACGATCCCGCTCAACAAATTTCTGAAGCTTCTTACCGATTCGGCAGAACTTCCGGCACACGAAATTGCAGACAGATTGAAAATCGCGCATGCCAGCTATTTCAACGCCGCTTTCAAAAAGCCGTGCGGACATCCTGGGCATTGGTTTTACATTCCGGAAGAAAAATTCATGCCTTATCGAGTCGGATCTTTCTCTAATATTTACAACAAGTTGGCTCCTGTTGGCAAAGGAAGCGCCTATATCGAATTTACACATCAGGAAGAAAATATCGACACGCAACTTTTCTACAAAAAAAGCGTTGAACTCCTCCTTGCAATGGGACTCATCAGTTCCGAAAACGACATCGAATTCATGGATTACCGCAAAATCGATGCCGGATACGTGATCTACCACAAAAAATATTTCGACGATATGGCACTTATCGAAAAATGGTGCGCTCAGAACTCCGTCAGACTTGCCGGAAGATACGGAAAATGGACCTATTCCGCGATGGAAGACGCCATTCTCGACGGAATGAAGGCAGTGAAGGTTTGCTGATACAAGATTTTCCGGCTATAATTTATGTTTAGTGGATTTTAAAATCTGTCGGCTTATACTATTTATTTGCTTTTGTTTTTTAGGAGGAAAAGATGGAAGACAGACGGCAGAATAAAGACCGCAGAGATGAGCTGCAGTTCAAACTTCCCGATGATGCGAGAGGAAAAAAGGACAGAAGGCAGCATGAAAGGCGCTCGAAAGAACGTATTCCGGTCAAAATGTGGGTAAGAAATATCGAAGGCGAGGCTGATTATTTCCAGCAGACGGCCAATCTCAGCGAGGACGGAATGTATATTCTCTCCCCTACCCCCTACTCGACCGGAACGATCATCGATCTGGAATTCCAGATTCCCGGCACGGACTACATTGTCAAATGCGGCGCGGAAGTTCTGAAATGCACCGCCGAGGATCCGATGATAGGGCTCAGCGTGAAATTTGTGAACATGCCGGAAAACGAGAAAAAAATAATCGCGGAAGCGATGAAGGAACTTTTTGAGGAACTTGCTGACACACAACAGGAAAGGTAGACAAAATGGAACGTATTTATGCAGATGCACTTA
>JAILGW010000021.1 GCA_024696365.1 Alphaproteobacteria bacterium
CGAGGAATGTACACAGTTCTATTCGGCTGGTGGTAATTTCACAACCGGCGATATTACAATCGGCAAAGCCAATTACTACAAATTTGTAATTCAGAAAAACAATTATGTCAATGGCTCGCTGTCCCAGTATCTTTCTATTGACAATAACAACATCCAGCAAGATCATGAAACTCGTATCTCAAATCTGGAATTTGCAACTCAGCCATTAAGAGGAATGCCGATTATATTTGCTCCGTCATCTCCATACCACTACACTGGATCGTCCATTACCGAGAGCATTATTAACGGAAGCGGTAACTTACTGACACCGTTGTATGCTCTTTACGACGATCTGGAAGCAGCGTATCCGAATAACATTACAAAAGAAATTCTCGGATATGATCAGAGTGGGTTACATGAAATCAGAGCATATACTATTCAACAGCATAAGGCTCCGATTTCCAAGCCGGTAGTTCTTTGGATTTCTGGTGTACATGGATCGGAGACTTATACTCACACCGCAACATACATGTTTGTAAAAGAATTGCTTGAGAATAATCAAAATGATGATGTATTAGGCTTTATCTGGAGGAACTGCGTGTTCAAAGTTATTCCGATTGCAAATCCGTGGGGTCTTGCTAATGGAGCGTCACGTTACAATAGCAGAGGCGTAAATCTCAATCGTAATTTCAATGCTGATTGGGAGTTCTCGGACGAACAGTACAACGCCAGTGGAGAAGCTCCCGAAAGCGAAGCCGAAACACAGGTTATTGTGGATTTCGTTAATGCTAACAAAAACGCTATATTTGCGGTTAATAAGCATGACTCTGGCACACTAGCAAGCGAAAATGGAAGAATCGCATATTCTGTAGACAACTTCAGGATCGATTTGACCATTATAAGAGCTTTATATTCTCAGCTTCAGGTGTCAATGCTTAAGAACTATCCATGGCTTGCCGCGAACAGGCCAGCAAGCGCTTATACATTGATGTTTAGTAGCTTGTCGACAGCAAGTGATCATGGAACTATGGACAAGTGGTTCAGTACAATAGGCGTACACGGTTGCTTATTGGAAGTATCCAGACCAGCGTCGGATGACTATACGGCAAATAAGAAGCAGGATTTCATAAAAATGAACTTGGAAACAAGTGTTAATATGATCTCTGCGATGATCGAAAAGAACCAGCTTATTGCTTCTAATGACGCTTTGTGGTACGAATACACGGTCATTGAATAATATGCTTACTCAAGAAGAACTCCAGGAAGTCCTGGAAGAAATACGTACATATGGAGGGTCTGATGATCCTCCTTTTATTTTTGTAAAGGAGACAAAAAATGGCAGCGTTTAATCCCGATCAGACGATTACGTATGATGATTTCGAGAAATCGCTCATGCATGATGGAATCGAAATTGTAATACCTGAAGAGGAAGAAGAATTGCCGGAAGGAGTTGGAGCGGTCGGTTACGTTCCTCGTCTGACAGCTCCGTCTACAACCAACCCTTATTATTTAAAGGTTGGAAAAGGAGGTTATAACCGTTGCATTCTTATCGCAGGTAACTCGTGTTTACCGAACTGCGTAGGCTATGCATTCGGTAGAGCACTTGAGATCGGCGGCAAAACGGAAAACTCAAAACTTCCAACATGCAATGCCGAAGACTGGTATTCTGTGGCTAAGTCAAATGGTTTCAAGGTGGGATCTAAGCCGAAACTCGGTGCCACAATTGTCTGGAGATCCGGCAATTTCTGGAATGGCGCAGATGGTTGCGGTCACGTAGCTACGGTTGAGAAGATCAACGAGAACGGATCAATTCTTGTATCTCAGTCCAACTATGGTGGCACACGTTTCTTCTTATCCACAATCTATCCTCCGTACAATATTTACGGTCAGACATTTGTTGGCTTTATCTATAATCCTTATGTTTCGGACGAACCTCATTGGGTTAAGAACGAAAAAGGATGGTGGTACGACAATGGCGACGGCACATATCCTAAAAACCAGTGGAAAATGATCGACCATAAGTGGTATTGGTTCAACGAATACGGCTATATGGGCGTCGGCTGGCTCAGCTACAAGAAACATTGGTACTACCTTGATGAAAACGGAGCTATGGCCACCGGATGGAGAAAAGTAGACGGTAAATGGTATTACATGAACGAAGAAGGAATCATGCTTACCGGCTGGATTCATTATAAGAGCAAGTGGTATTTCTGCAATGAAAAGGGCGAAATGCTTACTGGTGATCAGAAGGTTCCAGCATATTTTACAAAAGACGGGGATTTGGCTAGAAAGTAAGTTTCAAATCCTAAAATTTCCCCGGATGGGATTTTTGAAAAACCTCGATAGAAAGGACATGATATTTATGGAATGGTTTATGCCGATCTACACATCCATTGTTGGTGTGGTAGTTGGACTTTTGATTGCCTGGATCAGGAGTCTTGTTAGTCAGCAGAAGCAAACAAAACAGGCTGAAGATGATAGAGTTGCGGCGTTGAGTGAGGGCATGGCTATTCTGCTCCGAAGTCGCTTACTATCGTACTATTACACATATAAAGATCTGGATTCTATTCCTGTCGACGAATGGTCAGATATTGAACAGACACACGTTGTCTACAATAAACTTGGCGGAAATCATACCGGGGATAGAATCTTTGATATTTTAAAAGCGAAAAACATTCAGGGGTGATTTATGACAGCGAAAGTTAACGGTACGACAATCATCCTGACAAGAGGGGATACATTCCGATCAACCGTTGATATTTTCAATCCTGATGGAACACCATATCAGGCAGATCCCGGGGACACACTCCGATTCGCTTTGAAAAAAGCTTATAAGGACGAAGAGCCTCTTATCTACAAAGATATTTCCATCATTGATCGGGAACTTTATCTCGCTCCCGAGGATACTAAAGACTTCAAACAGCCTTCTGAGTACGTCTATGATATTCAGTTGACACATGCTAATGGCGATGTTGATACGTTCATTGCTAATGCAAAGTTTCGTATCACAGAAGAGGTTTATTAATGGCTCGCTTAAACGGGTTTATTTCTAAACCAAAATCCCTAAAAGGTATTCTTTCTATAAAAAACGTAGAAGGAGCTCCATCATATTCTGGAGAAACCATTATTATTCCAACAACATCTGACCAAACACTAGCAACTAAGAATACGATTGTTCGTGATGATATTTTGGTCAAAGAAATTCCAACTTTTGAGACGTCTAACGAATACGGCGTCACTTTTATTATTGCTTCATAAGGAGAATTTATGGCCAATAATCAATACTATAACAAGGTTATCTATGGCGGAACCACTCTGATCGATCTGACTGGAGACACTGTCACAGCCGCTGATATTTTGACTGGCGTTACCGCTCACGACAAGTCTGGCGCTCCTATTACCGGTACTTGTGATTACGATTCTGACACTAGCGACGCTACTGCCGTTGTTGCAGAAATTCTTGCTACAAAGACCGCATACGTAAGAGGCTCTAAACTTACTGGTACAATGCCGAATAATGGTGCTGCGACCGGAACAATCACAACAAAGGCCCAGGAGTATACTATTGCTCAGGGTTATCATGATGGATCTGGTAAGGTAAGTATCAGCGCAACGGAACAGGCCAAGCTTATTGCCACGAACATCCGCCAGGGTGTAACAATTCTTGGCGTTGAGGGCTCGATGTCTGGCGAAGAAGGTGTTGTTGCTCAGTCCAAAACTGTAACACCTGCAACAACAGCTCAGACAGTTACACCGGACACTGGTTATAACTACCTTTCTCAGGTAACTGTTAACGCTATTTCATACGTAGAAACTGATAACTCCGCAGGTGGTAAGACCGCTACGATTGCGGGGTGATTGAATGCCAATTAACAAAGTGGTATTCGGAAGCACCACATTAATTGATATTTCAGACACAACAGCCGTGGCTAGTGACGTAGCTATTGGCAAGTATTTTTATGCACTTGATGGCACGAAAACAGCGGGTACAGCAAGTGGTGGAAGTCAGAAACTGACATTCATTGAAGAGATTTCTATCGATGAGGCAACTCATGTTATTCCGATAAATTTTAATTCCAGTTGGTTGAATTATAACTATATTGTGTTCTATGTCAATTTAGAGATATCATCATCTTCTGACTGGATATATTTTCAGAAGAATACAACATCGATAAACGGAAGCGTTTACACCAACCAGCTTAGTGTTTTAAATGATGTCGGTATTGCTTCAAAAAGCGGCTCAACATTATACATTAAATTGCCCGGAACAAGAACTATTAGTCAAACTATGAAATCTGGAGATGTTCTAAACGCTATTCCGTATTCATCGAATAAGAATTTCAAAGCCGGTTCTTTTATACGTGTTTACGGCGGAATGTTCGCCGACTTGGTGTGAGGTGATTGATGGACAACCACTATGAGTTAGACGATAGTTTAATAGGCGTTTTAACCGAAACTAAAAGTTTAAACGGTTCGTTGTCTTTATATTCTGAATTATCCTGGCAAAAGATCGGGGAAGCTGACATCACAGTTAATACAACCGATCGATACGATAAACAGCAGGGGACAATTCTGGTTAATGATATTTGGACTGACTCCGAAATTATCTACATTCGAATCAGGGATAAAGCAGGCAAACGTCCTGGCTATTTCCTTGGCACCGATACATTTTTCATAAATTATAAAACTAAAAATGGCGATAATTCGGTACTTTTGACAGCTGGACGCATAGTACATCGATACAATGGGGTATACGAGCAGTACTCCGGTACAGGTTATGGCGTCTATCCGTATTCTATTGGTCCTGATGGAACTGTAAGAATCTATTCCAGATACGAAGTTGGATATTCCAGAAGGATTAACGGAACATATCGGATTGAGGTGTTTAAGCTAAAGTATCCGGACGGTTTGTCGCCGTTCGACATTTAATAAGGAGAATTATTATGTCAAAAACTTATATTTTAGAACCGACGGAAGTTGAATTTAATTACAGTGGCGGTGTTTTATCATCTAAAATAACTAAACCGGTGGCACAGTTAGATGAAAGCATTTTCGAAGACTGCGTTGGCTGCACTATTGAAGTAGGCGACTATCCGTTTACGGTTAAATACGCAGGATCTCAGAACGGTAATCTATTTTTCACGGAAGATGGCGTGATGCCTGAAGAGCCGCAAGCAGTTTGGGCAAGCGCGGGTGTTATAGAAGCATCTGATGGATATCCTTCACAGACATCATTGGGTTTAGCTTCGTCATCTCTCCCTACTGAAAACTGCACTTTAACAATCTCCATCTACAAAGAAGACGGCGGATCCTCTACTGGTGGTATTCCTGGTCTTGAAGACAAGAATGTCGTTTACGAGTACCAGATGCTTGCGCAGTCCAACATGAAAGATATTTGCCTGGCACTGAAAGAGCTCAGAGCTGCTAAAGATCCAAATACAAACTATCCTGAGAATCCTGGGTACTCTGTAATGGAAGACATGGCTAATACGCTTAAGGATATTGCTGTTATTGATTCTAACGGAGCCATTCCGTTTGAAGAATTCTTCAATCCTCTGGAAGCCATTGCTGCTTATATCCGTATTATCGCTGACGCGACATACGGCGGAATTGAATACTGGTAAGTGAGGTTACTTTATGCCAAATTCTAAAAATTCTATATATGTAGATCATTCGTATAACAACTGGGAATCATTCCTTGGGAAAATGTCTGGTGATAAAACCGGGTATAATACGATCGAAAAGATGTCAAATTCTGAAGTTGGTGGAAGCGGTGGAAGCGAAAGCGATTCAAATTCGATGCTCATGGAGCCGATCGTTTGGAATGAAACCATTGGTAAATACACAACTACCAACACTGCAGAATATATTTTTACAGAACTTACAAAAGGTAGACCAGGATGTCTTTATGTAGTTGACGGCGGCGGCGCAAGATATGAATACGTAACAGATTGCGGATGGAACGATAGAGGCAATATTTACACACTTAGAGCAATAACTGGTGACCAATATTCTCCTGTTACTAAAGAATACAAAGCAACCGGTAATTCTAGTGTATTTGAACTTCAGGATGGCGGCGGAGTGGATTAATAATTCCGCGACACTCTGATCGGAAAAACTGTGTTATACTGTAAACTGGGCTTTTAGTAGACAGGAGGTATAATGACAGTCTTTAGGGACGAAGCTAACGGATCATATTTCGTCAGCTTTTATCTAAAAGATCCGAATCGACAGGGTAAGTACAAACACATCACAAAACGAGGTTTTTCTTCAAAGAAAGACGCTGCCAAATGGGAATCCGACAACGCTAACCAGACTCCTACGGAAGAGACATTCATTGATATTTGTCACAAGTGGGAGGCTATGGCAAATGCGTCAAAGGGAACCATCCGGCAGCACAACGAGCACTTTCGAATACGTTTCAGCCAATACAAAGATATTCCGATCCGGCGGATTACCAAACAGGATCTGACCGATTGGAAAACCTGGCTATCTGAGCAGCCATTTTCTACGAAGACCAAAAACACAACCATAACTTATGTAAAGGGCGTGTTCAGGTTTGCTTCGGACAACTATGATATTCCAAATCCATCCTCAGTCTTAACAAAGTTTAAGAAGACTGATACCGAAATTCTGAATGCACAGGATGAGGATATTCATGTCTGGACACCTGAAGAGTTCGATCTCTTTATGGACGCTGTGGAAGATGGCTGCTATCGTTTATATTTCGAATTCCTCTACTGGACTGGTGCCAGAAGGGGAGAAGGAATTGCTCTACAGAAGAAGGATCTCAAAGACGGATACGCATTTATACGCGGCTCCAAACGTTACCAACAAGAATCAATCAGAACCACAAAGACTAAGAAAGCTCGTAAAGTTCAGCTCGATAACAGATTATATTTGAGTCTAAAAGCCTACGCTGAATTGACCGATGGCGACTATGTCTTTGGTGGAACAAAAAGCCTATCTCCATCCAGCATTGCACGACAGTTTAAAAAAGGAATTGATATTTCTGGTGTTACTCCTATACGTCTTCATGATCTAAGACACTCGCACGCAACCTGGCTTATCAACAACGGCGTTAATATAGTCGCTGTTAGTCGAAGGTTAGGACACAGCTCGATCAACGAAACACTTAAAACATATACTCATTTACTGGAATCAACTGATCAGAACATGATGCAGAAGATCAATGAATTCCGGGTTAGAAGTTGAGTTAGACCTAGGTTAGAATACTCCAAATCATCTCGATTTGTTGCTCATATTTGCGAGACAGACAACAAAATTGGACCGCGACACTTGTGGTTCAAATCCCTGTTCCTGCGCCTAGGTAAGAAAGTCCTTAGAAATAAGGGCTTTTTTTCATGTTTGAGTTAGAGATTGAGTTAGATGGGTTAGAAGTGAGGAGTGTGTTTTGGAACCATATTGTCGCAAATTGCTTATTTTTAACTCCTATGACAATTCAAGAATTTAAAAGACTTTGTAGAAACAGAAACTTCTACTTGGCGCAAGTGTATTGTCTGGAAGAGGAGATAAAGAAGATTGATATTTATTCCAGCAAGCCACGGTCGCCAAAACTTGAGGTAATCGGGGCACCGGCTCATGATTATGAATCGCACATTGTAGATCTCATTGCCAGAAAGATCAGCATGGAAAAAGAACGGGATGAACTATTGGCTCGGGTGGAGATTGTCGACAGCATCCGAACCGAGATCCCGAAACCCTGGAATGATATTTTCTGGAAAGATCTTGTGGAAGGAATGCCTGTAAGAAGGCTAATACAAGATTATGGAATCTCAAAAGACATGTATTACAGACGACTTAATAAACTAATTGGAGGTTTAATATGTTCGAAAAAGATAGATTAGTTGCAGCAGTAAAGCGAGCACTATGGACAGCACTCCAGACAATGATTGCCATGATTCCTGTTGGTGCAAGAATCCAGGAAGTCGATTGGCTTGATATTTTGTCGGTCATGGCTGTCGCCGCAATTCTCTCATTTGCAAAGAGTATCGTTGCAGGTACTCCTGAAAGTGATCTTGCAGGAACCATCTATATTGATACAAGTGATCCAGAGACTGATCGTTATCAGATTGAAATGAATCAGCTCGAAGGTCTTAGCAGAAAGTCATCCGTTCAGCTCAAAGTCAGCACTGATAAGAAACTGGATGGGGAAGTGAAGTATTTAGGGGAATAAAATATAGGGTCAAATTCTGGCCCTATATTTTTTTCGTCGATATTTCAGATCCTTTATTGGAGGTAAAAGTTTATGAAAAAGATGATTATTAAATTTCTGCGCAAGGCATTGGAAAAACTCAATCCGCCGTTTCGTAACATCAAAAATTACGACACTTACTATGCAGTATGTCGGCCGTCTCCGTATGGAGTAATAGGCGTTGACTATGATCTCATGGTAAAAGAAATTTCAAAACGAACTGGTATTGATTTGGATATTTGTGAAAAAGTGTATTCCGCAGAAGATGACATTTTAACGGAAATTGGAATTATAAACTAATAGGTCGAGGATCTTTATGGTCCTCATTTTTTTTTTTTCGTGAGAAAATCACACAATATAATGATAAGAGTGTCTAGTGGACATCAAGATCTAGCACTGAAAAGATTGTAAAGATGAACGGAATAATTGAAGGGGTCCTAGGCGTAAAGGCCCGGCTGAATCAGGAAATGAAGGTGTCGTATGGATAAAACCATGGGCGACTAACAGGCGTTTACCCTATTGCGTATGCATTAACTGCTTTACAGCTCTTATTTTTTTTTTTCGTCTTTTTTTCTCCTTATCTAATGAAGATATAACAAGAATTTGGAGGAAAAAAATATGTTATATAAATCTAAAGAATATGAAGAATATGATGCTTATAGAGTATGTGGAACTCATATGGAAGCGTTAAACTTTATTGAAAAGCTCGAAGAGCAGAATGTAGATTACAGAATTGTAATTGGAACACATGGCACTTTGGGCGACTGGACAAAAATTGTCTACAATAGCAAAAGTTACGATCCATTCTACAGAACTAGAGCTAGAAAAGAGGAAAACTAAACCTCTTTTTCTTTTCCGTTGATATTTCTTTTGCCCTTATAGGAGGAAATGAAATGAAAAAGTTTTTGAGAACGGTCTTTAATTTCACACTGGTTTGTTTAATCATCAAGGAACTGGACAAAGCCATCAGAGCAGTAAAAGAGTATATCAAAACAAGGCGAGAAGTAGAAGCTAAAAGAAGAGAACTCGAAATACTGCAGGCTGAAGTTCGATTT
This sequence comes from Alphaproteobacteria bacterium, assembly GCA_024696365.1. Taxonomy (GTDB): domain Bacteria; phylum Pseudomonadota; class Alphaproteobacteria; order UBA3830; family UBA3830; genus JAILGW01. The sequence continues at coordinate 9,250 of JAILGW010000021.1, forward strand.
GAAGAAATGAGACGTGAAATTGAGGAAGGAAAAGAACATGACACATTCATGGAAGAACTGAGAAGACCCGTTGAACTGGCAAATCAACTCAATTTACCAAACGAGTGACCTGTTGATATTTCAACGGGTTTTTCTTTTCGTATTTTTTTCTTATCGAATAATGAAGGAGGAAAAGTATGAACTACTTTTTAGTCAGTAAGACAATGTATGACGCTAATACACAAATCGAATACGATACATTGATTTCGGTGTATTCATCCACTTTCACAGCGAATAAAGCAATTGAGAAGCTGGAAAAAGAACTTCTCGATAACGGATTCAGAAAAATTCGTCGTGCAAGAGGATCAATACTCGTGAAAGATTTTGTTCAGGTGCAATTCAATTGTGTTGAGGTGCCATTCAATATCTAACTGAAGAGGATTTCAGATCCTCTTTCTTTTCGTATTTTTTTCTCACACTCTAATGCAAAAGGAGGTGTGTTATGTTATTTAACACAAAAGAAGGAGCGAAGGCATTCTTCACCGGGATTATTGTATTTGTTATCGTAATGTTCGCAATTTCAGCGTGCGCATGCGGAATAACTGTACAGCACATATTGTTCGGGGAGTATTCAATAATCCAGAAGATTATCACATCTGTGATTTTCGGAACCGGAGGTGTAATATCCCTGAGCTTAAGTGTCGCGTACATTTTCGCATACGATTTTTGTATGGAATTTGTAATGGACAATCTGGCATATACATATGACCGTTTTGAAGAAGAAGAAGCTGAATCTTAGCTTCTTTTTTTTTTCGCATGATATTCCGATCTCATTATGAGGAGGTCATTAATATGACAAAAATTATATGGAAGTTGTCTTCAGTAACACGTATCGGAGACGATATTGATACGATGGTTATTGTTGAACAGGATGACGTTTTATTTTCAAATGAAAAATCGGCGTATCGAAATGCTGTAAGTCATGTATTGCATGATTATGTTCGGTTTACAAGTAATCTTGTAGAAAGATATTATGAAAGACCAACAGTCAAGTGTGCAAGATCTGAACTTGGAGTTTGCGGTAGAGCAGTTTATCATTTTATGATTAATGAAAACAATCCATTCGAAATCAACAACGTTGTAAACAAATATTTTGTTAACGCTGTACGGATACTGGATTAACTTCGAGGGTCTTTATGGCCCTTTCTTTTTTCGTTGATATTTCCCTTTGTTTAATGAAGGAGAACTATTATGTGGTTTAAAAAAGAAGAAAAGAAAACACATCCAATTCCAGACAAGAATACTGTAAAAGTTGATCGGGAGGAACTGGAAAAGATTCAGGAAGCTTTAAATAAACTTAACAAAGGACTTCTTGAAAGCAATGCAGAAAAGCTCAGATTCGCAGGTTTTAGAATCTGATGCTTTTTTTTTCGTTGATATTTCTTTTCGCATTATGACAAAGGAGGTAAGTTTATGCTTACAATGAAAGGCTATTTTCACTACAGATATATGCAGTTAAAGGCACTTTTTAACATCAAACGTTATGAACGGATGATTAACCGGGCTTGGAAGAGAAGCCTGGAACTTCCGGAACATAAACGTGCTGAAGTATGCGAAAAGCTGCTTTATCACGAAGCAAATCTGGCTAAGTTGAAGGCCATGTACAACGAAGCATAATACCGGATCGGGACCAAATCTGGTCTCGTTCTTTTTTCTGATCTCATTATGAAGGAGGAACAGTATGTTCGAAAAAATGAAGACCATTTATACAAAGTATCCAAATACGATAAGAACTCTCTTTGGGTTCTGCATGTTTACGTACTTTGCCGCAACAGGCTATATTATGTTAAGTCTTGTTGCCGCTGGCATTGTACTCTTATGCGGAAGAGACGCAAGAGAAGAGTTAAAAGATTAATCGTATAAAAGACCTTTGTGGTCTTTTTTTTTCGTGAATTTTTATATTCCTCTAATGAAGGAGGACATAGAAAATGTCACTGGAAAAACTGTTAAATGAATCGACCGAAAGGTTGGCTGTAATAATCGGAGTCATCGGATTCTTTATGGGAATCGTCGGACTGATGACCGATGCCGGAATCTTATTATTCTGGGCAATCGGATTCATCGCATTGTCCGCATACATTCTCGATGATGAGGACTACGAATAGCCAAAAAGACCTTTTGGTCTTTTCTTTTTCGTGATTTTTTATGTTCCCTTATTGGGAAAGGAATCACGTAGAAATGAAAAAAGTATTAGATATGATGATTCGCATGATGATGTTCATCGTCGTGGCTTATTGCGTAAAAGTCGCAGTTGTCGACCTGTGGGAATGCTATCTCGCAGTTGACATGATCGACTCTGCAAAGAGGTTCATGATGGTGATGTAAAAGCATCATCTGCTTTTTTCGTTTTTATTTCTTTTTCTTTAATGAAAGGAGAACATTCATGAAAGAGATTTTTTGGAAAATCAATGACTGGATGAAAACACCCGAAGCAGATCGTATACTTGGAGGTCTTGAGCTGTTAATTGGAGCAATGCATATTGCCAGTGGCACCAAGGAATTTGTATCTGCTCAGATGCGAATCGAGTCAAAGGAAAAGAAATAACTCTTTATGGAGCAATTTGCTCCTTTTCTTTTTTCGCTATAAATTCTTGTCCAATAATAGGAGGTAAGAGAATGGAAAAATTTGTAGACATTTCGGCTTTGGAACACGAGAGAGATGAACTCTTGAAAGTGCTCGACTGTGGAAAACTCGATCCAATTTCTGACGCTTATTCATCAATTCGAAAGGCTTATGACGACCTTGATCGAAGATGTCAGGAGTGGCACAAAATGAATCTCGAACAGCGGAACATCGATCTTGAGTATCGTAAATGCGATTCTCAGGAAAAGATTACATGGTTCCAGCTGATCGGAAGCATTGGCGCTGCTGCAATCACATCTGTCGGTATGGTCGTAAGCAATGTTTATAAGTATAAGACAGGTGAAAAGGTAATCAGAGAAACAACGAGGGAAGCATTCGGCATGGATCAGGAAAAAGTTCAGAGTCGTGTTGCTGCCGACACTGCAAAGAAAGGAATTGACTTTTTCTTAAATCGTTAATGGGAATTGAGGATCTAAATGATCCTCTTTTCTTTTCCGTTGATATTTCTTTTCGCCTTATAGGAGGTGTGTATGAAAAGAGAACACAAAAAACACACATACAAAAGGGCTGACAGAGCAACTGTTGAGAAAATGGAGGATCTGAATAATGAGATGCGAGAAGATTGCATGGGATTCATCTTCCCAAGACTCCACGCAGGAGTCACAAGGGATGACGAAAACATTCGTTTTGCACAAAAGATATTCAGAAATCTGTTGAAACAATCAGCAGTTGTAAAAGGGTAATCACGCCCTTTTTGTTTTTTCGTAGATTTTTCTATTCATTTAATGAAGGAGATAAAACCTATGAAAACACTTAAAAAATTAGTTATGTGGGTAGTTTGTGTAACTATCGCATGGGCAGGCATCATCACTTTAGCAGTATGCAATGAAGCAGTTGCAGATGTTATCAATGATTTATGGTGGATCTTTGATGAATCCACACAGGTTGGTATCATTCTTGGCACAAGCTTTATATTTGGCACTTTACTGTACGTGATTGTCGACATGGTGAATACACTCTACTCAGACATCGAGTATTCAATCAGAATGGCAAAGTATCACTTCAACAAGAGCAGGGCCGCTAAAAAGGCCAAGAAAGCCGCTTAATTTAGCGGTTTTTTATTTTTTCTCCTGTTACTTGTGAAATAATTCGCAAGTTTTTCCATTCTTCTAATGAAGAGGAAAGCAATGTTAAAAGGAGGAAAATAAAATGACATTAGCTGAATTCAAAGAATTAACAAAGAATAATACAAAAGAAGAGGTCGTAAGAGACCTTATCAAGAGAAAAGACTCCTGCGTTATTAAACGTGGAAAAGGAAAGTACTACATCGTGGACGATCTCGGGACACCGATCGTCAGTGTAAGAAACCTCAAGGTTTAATCCTGGGGTTTTTTCTTTTTCGTTGATATTTCTTTTCGCCTTATAGGAGGTAAAAGAATGATAAATTTCTTTGGAAACGTTCTTAAGGGTCTTGGAGGGCTCTTAGGTATCTTAATCATCTTTTTGATCGTAACATTCCTCGGAGGAGCCATATGGCTGATCCTGAGCACAATTGGTTTAATTACCATTGGTATGTTCAGATTCTTATTATGGTTAATTATGGGAGGAGCTATGACGATCTTACTGTTATGGTTTATCGGATACCTATTGTCCGGAAAAGACGCTCATTAAGGGCGTTTTTTTATTTTTTTCGTTGATATTTCTTTTCTCCTTATGACAAAGGAGGAAAAAGTATGGACAATTTTGCTAAATTTATCGGCGTATCGATTTGTTGTGGGTGTGCTTTTATGATAGGAGGACCGCTGGCAATTGTCGTAGTCGGGATAATTTTAGCGTTTGCTACAAAATGAAAATTTGAGAAAACGAGGATCGTTATGATCCTCATCTTTTTTTTTTACAAGGAGTTTAAAAATGGGAAAATATTTTATTTCGGTTGACAACGAAAGATCTGCAAGGGCAGTTACGGAAATCCTGAATCACTACTTTGCAAACTACGAGATGCGTGTGAGAGACGAGATCGAAGGTAACAGTCTTTTTATTACGCATACATATGAATATGACTTCCACTGTCATGTCGACAAAGAAACAGAGGAGAAAGTTCGCCATGATATTTCACAACTTGAGGTTCCGCCAACACTTAGACAGGCGGCTGATGGTAGCGAATATTTAGAAAGGCTGGTAATGCACCAATGAACAAATTTGAAAGGAGAGAAAAGGAGTTGATGAAGGATAACGAGGATTTTACAAAGCTTCCTGGTCATCCTTTGAAAGCAAGAAGACGGACATCAATCTACCAGAATAACAACTGGATCGAAAATGTCACGGTTTATGCGTTAAGAAGCAGAGGAGAGTGGGAAATTAAGAAAGGAAAGATTTCAAAAGATGTAAGTCCAAAAGAGACAAGGTTGTTCTTAGAAGAAGGGGCCGAAAGAACGGTTCTTGTCGGTGAAAAAGAGTACGACTACGTTAATGGGTTCATCTGGTGTATCGGTAATCCGGATGAAAACAGAATGGCACGGAAGATTTTAGAGAAGAAATTAGAAGATAGGGAGAAATATTTGAAGGCTTTGAAAACTACTGAGGAACACATTCGCTTCCTGAAGAGGTATTTATGATTTGGTATCTGGTGGGTTCAATTATTGTGTTTTTATTGTTCTGGGCAATCGTATACGGAGGATCTGAAAGGAGAGGGAGATGATTGTTTTAAAAAAGAAGGTAATTTTACCGGAGAGCGCTAAACGCTGGTTATTTGAATGTGGAAATTGCCACAGTGAGATGTTATTGAAAGAGGAAGATTTTGAAACTTATACATATCCGAATCTCACGATTACATCTAAATTCGTTAAATGTCCGGTTTGCGGTAGGTCATCTTATGATATTGATGAAGACTGGATTCGCGATGGGGCGATTAAAGATATTGTATTAGATGACTTATATGGAACAAAAATACTTACCGTAACCGATTATGATAATGATCTTCATCTATATGCTCCGGCATTAGGCCTCGATCATGAATTGTTAAATGCCTATAATGAGACGAACGGGAGACCAAAAATTGTATGATTGATAAACTTTTAGAGCAAGCCTGGTTTCAATCATGGCTTTCTTTTTATATTGATCGTCTGATTGGAAGGTCGAAATGGTACAAGGTATGAACGATCGGCTTAGTGGAGTTGTCAATAGAAAATTTACAAGAAGGATTGATATTAAGGCACCGTGCCATGGTTGTCCCGATCGGTTTGTGACAATTCAAAATGGCAGAGCAGTTTGGTGTCATGGAACTTGTAAAAGATATATTGAGTACCATAAACGATGCAATGAGGCGAATAAAGAAGAGAGTCTTGCAACAAGTCAAAGAGGAGGAGACGAATACAGATGAAAGAGGAGGAAGAATGAAGTATCCAAATCTGTTTAAGTGGTTGTTATATTTTGTCGGAGGGGTCTTTGTCGCTTATGTGTTCAGAGACTTCGACCCTCTCTGGCATTATTACTTTGGTATCATCATTGGAAGTCTAGGTTATATTCTTACGGAGAAGATATGATGGAAACAATGCTTAACAATATTGCAATGATATTTGTAATCTTATTATTATTTGCAATGTTTATTCTTTTCTTAGTCGGAATCTGGTGGATGTTCGAACAGACAGAAATTGGTCGGGCGTTTATCGAAAACATTAAAAATAAGGAGAAAGAATGAAAGAAACATTTATTATTTTATGCAATTTATGGTCATTCATGTATTGTTATCAATTGACTGGTAAGTATACAAAAGCCGTAGACACGGCAAAGCAAATAGACGAAATAGCAAAAAATCATAAGGTACTAAATTTCTTCGCAAAGCATTTTAATCAGTTCTTTGTGTGAGGGGAAAGAAGAATGATTGAGAGAATCGCAAAGATAAATGGTCTTTCAAGGGAAAACAAGCCAATAATTGAGTTTGGCGAAAGGTTGATCCGATGCAAAGATTGCAAGTATTTTAAAAGGCGGTCGATATACCATCACGGATTATGTGATGTTCATTGCAACGGAATCGGAGAGGAAGAGGTAACGAGCGAAGATCAGTACTGTTCGTGGGCGGAAAGGAAAGAAGAAGGATGAACCTACTTAAAAAGATCATTAATAGTTTTCGAAGATTCAAGATGTGTTTGAAGTGTCCGCTAGATCCTGAAGAGTGCGGACACACAAACAAAATAATGAAAAACGGAAATTGCACAAAGGTTGAAAGGAAAAAGAATGAAAAAAGGTGAGAAACTGATAACCGTTTCGCCTCTTGGAATTGTTCATATCGAAAAGCATTCAGACTATGAACTGATGAGCATGCGAAAAGAGGAACTTGTTAAATATATTAGGATGCTTGAATCGAATTATGAGTGCTTGAATATCCAATATGAAAATGCAGTACCCGCCAAACATGGGCATTGGATTGTAGAACTTGAAAACGATGATGGCAGAAGCCTGAGGTGTTCAAACTGCCTAATGGTGTTCTGGGTAGGTCATGGACGAGACGGCAACTATTGCCCGAACTGCGGATCGAAGATGGATGAGGAGAAAGAAAATGATCAAGGACTGCGTCACATTTACTGCGAATGATATTCAATATTTACGAGAACTCGCTGCTGCGATTAAGGAGAAAAATAATGTCTGAAATTTCTAAATGGATGGTTACCATCGGTATAATCCTTCTTGTTGATGGACTCATTTTAATGTTGTTTGATCTGTGAGGAAAGAAGAATGAATCGAGAACTTGAGAAGTGTAAATCATGCTCAAGATGGGATCATAACAAGCATAAGATGAGAAACAGGCTATACTGCATGTTCTCTTGTGATGAGCGCATCAAACACCAGGGCAGAATTGCTGCAGAATACAACGCATCTGTTGAACGTGAAATGAGAGGAAATAAGAATGAGTGAATACATCGCAGAAGTCGTTCAGAGCCAATATGGCGAGGTAAAGATAGTCAAAGAAAAACTAACCAGATGCAAAGACTGCCGGTTCCGCGACAGTGAGCTGGCATGCACACAGTTCGACGTCTATACCTCTGCCGCAGGGGATTTATTCACACCACCGGACTGGTTCTACTGCGGATACGGAAAGGAGAAAGAAGAATGATATGGACTGAAATAGTCAGAGTAACTTTTTCTTTGGAAGAATACGATTTTATGGAAAAGTTTGAAAAAGGAATGAAAAATTTCCACAAAGTCAGCGAGGATACAACAGGGACTACCTACGAATCAAGGACTGTTCGTGTATGTACTCTCAATAAAGGGAAAGAAACGGAAGTCAAAAAGACATGCTATAACTGCAAACATGGTGCATATGGATTTGATAGTGACTTGGGTTGCAACCTGTGGCATCATGGGAAGTTTGATGCGGAAAACTGCCAGTTCTATGAAGGAGCGAAATAAGAATGAGTGATAATTACGATCCATCTCGTCCTTGGACGAAGTATGCGACCTTTGACGAGGATTATAAAACACTGACCAAGAAACTTGAACCAAGAACAAATTACGACGCCTTCATGGAGATAATGGATCCGGATATGTTGGCGTTTTTATTTTCCGAAAATAAACGAACCAATAGCTGTGCCTGTTGCTCAGAAATGACGGATTATAGGGCCGGTAACATATCCTGCGATCTGAATTGTCTTAAGCACATTAAAGATTTTCTTAATAGACCGTATTCAGAATCTGACGTCAATTGTGCAAAAAGGCATATGTACATACCGAAGGAGGAGGTTGAGGATGCCAGGTGATTACCTGCAGAAACTCTGGGTTGATTGGATGAACGGAGAGCTTCCACCGGTATCAGGAAAATCGATGAAAGAATATGAGGACGAGTATTGTCCTCTTTTATTACATAACGTCGATTATTACAGACGTCAAAACGCGGCTCTAAAGGCGAAGGGAAGAAAGAAAAAGAAAGGTAAGAGAAAATGAGGAAGATAATAATTGAAATAGAGTATGAAAACGACAATATTTCTGCAAGAGATATAGGGGGTTCAACAGAAGTATTTAAGACCGATCATGGAAGACTTATGCTTGTACCACTCCCGGAACTTGATCTGAACATCGATATTCAGTTCAAGGATGTATACGAACCGAAACATGCTGCTGCGTGATATTTTCCGTTGGTTTAATGGAGGTGGCTAAAATGCTATATGTTATAATCATCACTCAGCTGGTTGCATTACTGGCATTACTCTATGATCGTAATAAGATGGTAAAAATGAGCTATCAGGAAGGATTCGAGAAGGGTTTGAATATGAATATTCACCGTGTCTCTACCGGCAACAATTTAGAGGTTGTCGATAGATACGGTAAGATTTATAAATAAGGACCAATTCTTGGGTCCTTTTTCTTTTCGCAGAAAATTCTGGGTGCTTAATGAACTAAAGGAGGAAAGTTCATGGATAAAATCAACGAATGGAACAAATCAGATTTCGCAAACAATCATCCGTACATTACATACTTCATGGTTACTGGCGTTGCTGCTAGTATTTGTAAGGGTGTAGTGGGTATCGCAAGAGCCCTTACAGGCAAGTACCCGCCTGCACCGACATTTAACTACAACATGCCTAAGAAAAATGAAGTTGAAGAGAAGGACGAATTAAAAGAAGAAGATATTGAAAGCGACGTTCTGAACTGATGTTCCGGGGAACTCAAATCGGGTTCCCTCTTTTTTTGTAAAGGAGAATACATATGGAAAAGGAAATTGCTACAGAAAACATGACCGCAGAGGAAAAAGAAATCTTTCGTAAAGGATATTTAAAAGGATATTCTGATAAAACAAGCGCCATTAGAAAAGCAAAAAGAGAAGCGGCTTCCGAATATAATAAGAAACTTACTGAGATTGATATTTGTGCATTATGGCCGTTCAATCTAATTGAAGAATTGGTAGAAGATACGTCTATAGAAGCGCCAAATATTATATACTCAGTTGAATTATTTAATAAAGTGTTGAACACCTTAACGGAACGTGAAAAAAGATGTCTCGAATTATATTACAGAGATCGTCTAACATTAGACCAAATTGGAAATAAATTTAATGTGACCAGAGAACGTGCAAGACAAATACTTGCTAATGCGACTCGCCATATAGGACAGCGTTCAAAATTAAAAGCCATGATTGCAGTATCAAAAGTAGATTATGACGAACTCGCTTTTCGTTATAAACAACTTGAACGCGAGAATGAAGTACTCAAATCAGTATGTCCAGTAGATGCTTTAAAAGATCCAGATCCAGAAGATATGTATTTGATTATGTTGGAAGATCTGGACTTATCAATACGTTCATATAATGCTCTTAAAAGGGCTGGGATTCAAACACTTGGAGAACTTGTCGCATTAACACCTGAACAATTACAGAAAGTTAAAAACATGGGAAGAAAAAGCATTGCCGAAATAAATATTAAACTTAAAGATCTTGGTCTAGGATTAAAACAAAACATTTGAGGAGAGTGCATATGAATTTTGAAAAAATCCCCGGAAGGAGAAATGGAAGAAGCATCGAACGAGACGCTTTAAGATTCATGGAAGCAAAGCTTGATTACGGCAAGGGCGCTGGGACAAAGCGTAAACTGATCAAGGCTGAGCTTGAAAATAAAATGAAAGACGACGTTTACAAAGCTGCGTTTAATGATGCGCTTATGAACATCGACACTGATATTATCATGCGGCGTATTGAGCATAGAAAAGAACTTGAAAATGCTGCTAAAAACGCAAAAAGAACATATAGAACAGCGAAAAGAGGAATTCGTTTCTATGCAAACCATAGAGATATTTTTGATTTCATCGCCGATCTTTTCTTAGGGAGTAAAAGATGATCGGAATTATAATGGCCCTCTTTCTGCTGATATGCGCATTCACAACAGCGGACACACAAGCAAGCCTGTTGTATTTTATCGCAGCAGGCGTTTTTTATATCGGCTTTATTCTGTCGACAAAATAGGAGGGGAGAATGATAAAAGTATTATTTGCTTTACTGCTGGTAGGAATCTGTTTTGTTCTGTATCTTGGAACGCTTGAGTTGCGTGATATTAACAAAAAAATTAAAGACATTCAGTACGACATCGAAACAAACGAAAACATTACAGAAAATCATCTGGATACTTTACATGGCGAGGTCAATTGTTTTAATGCTCGTTTGACAGATTTTTATAGGAAACTAAGCACACGAATCGCACTGACTGAAAATAACTATTCAAGATTAAGAATGGAACAAAAAGCCATGAATCAGTCGGTATTTGATAATAATCAAATTGATATTGAACAGTTAAAGAAAGAGGTGAAAGAAGAATATGATGAGGAAAATTAATACAGACTTTACAGTTGTGGTTTTCGGATCGGTATATATGGATCCTGAGGATTTTGCAGGAGCACTTTATGAAGAATATGGAATTAACGCTCTTGTTGTAACCAATCTGCCGTTTGCCAAACAGATGGTTAAAGGCATTGATAATAGTGTCGACAATATGATATTCATTCACCTTGCAATGCCTGCAGAGAAGCTTGCTAAGAGGATCGCTGAAATGGAACAGCTTCCGTATGAGGATGCTTATGCACTGGCCGATGATGCGGCGTTTACTGATGAGATTATTGATTTCGATAACACAACACCAGACGATCTGAGAATTATCACCTATACAGGAGAAAGCGAGATGGATCTCGATCATTTCCTTGATATTTGTGCTGACATTATCGAAAAGAACAGCCTGCCTGAGGAGGAAGAGAATGGCGAAAAAAGAAGTTGATTTTCGGATTTACTGCCGCAAATGCAAGTATTATCCGTTATCGAGTATCGATGAACCGTGTAATGAGTGCCTGACATACGGGCATAATGAGGATTCACACAAACCAGTCAAATACATAGAAAAGGAGAGGACATATGGAAGAGAAAGTAAAGGAAAAGAGTGAATTTATTGAATTTGTCGAAAGAGAGTTTGATATTCTGGAGGAACAAACATCCGAAGAAACAAAAAATCTGTTTGGAGAACTTAGAAAGTCATGCATTGCTATGTGTGAACTTTATGAAGAACAGGGTAAAGTCGGTGGATGGAAGAGCAAAAGTATTTTAAGACTGTTTGCAAAATTAGCTGCATATTTACCATTGACACCACTTCAGGGAACAGATGACGAATGGATAGAAGTTGATGGAGACCGCGTCGATGATGTTAAGTGGATAAATAAACGTTGTCCACGTGTTTATAAGACAAGATCTGGCGAAGCATTCGACCTTCAGGGAATTGCGTTCTCATATGATGGGTCTACTTGGTTTAGAACTAAGGATAGCGATGTGTTAATCGAATTCCCGTATGATGTGCCCCCGCAGCCAGCAAAGATAATGTTAAATAAAGACGGAAATCCTGTTTCGTGATATTTTCTTGTTACATAATGAGGGCGTAGAAACCCAAAAGGCTGACTGGCGCCTAAAAATTTATGAAAGATCAGTCAACATTATGGTTTGATAGCTCCATTTGAAAAAGCTATCTTTTTTTTTCAGTTCGTGAAAATTTCTAACGCTTTAATGAACTGATAAAGGAGGAAAAGTTCATGAAGAAGACTATTATTATCGTCGGTATCGTTGGCGTCGTTGCCGTTGTTGGTATCGCCGCAACCGTAGTGCTTCATAACCGGAACAAGTAAGTTCAACCAGAGGATCGTTATGATCCTCATCTTTTTTTTTCAGATGAAAGGAGACGGAAAATGGGATTACTCAACAGTTTTAAAAAAGCTTACAACAAACATGGCGGTGCATGGTTCGCAGTAGGCGCAATCACATTAACAGTCGTCGAAGGAATTACAGCATATCGTGCAGGCAAAAGAAGTGGACAACATCCCGAATGGGACACAAAACAGAAAGTCCTGAATGTCGCCGCTCCGGTTGCCGTTGGTGCAGCGGATGTAGCATGCATCGCAGCTGGTCAGCATAAGAATGCGGGTCAGATCGCAACACTTGTATCTTCACAGATTCTCAATGAGAAGAAGAGACAGCAGTGGATGAAGAAAGCCACAGAAGTTGTCGGTGAGGAGAACATGAACAAGATCAGGGAATCAATGCATCCGGTAAATGATATTCCAAATTCAAATGATGGAAAATTCCTTTATATCGACGATTTCACTGGTGGAAAGGCGTTCTTAACAAAACAGGAGTGGTATGAAGGCGTTCTTGAATTCCAGAGACTTTATGCGGAACAGGGATATGCCGCGCATGGAGATCTTCTGAAGTGTTGTCATTTTGAACGATTCGATGGTGTAACAAATCCGATTCCGATTACGGATGATGCAGAAGGAAATCCGCTTGAAGCGTTAAGTGATATGGATATTGGTTATAACGCATGCAAACAGTGGGAAGACGGATGGTGCACACCTTGGATTGACGTTCGAGCCGAAGAAGCAGTAAACAAACAGACCGGACAGATCTATTACGTTCAGAGCACAGATATGTATCCGGTTGCAAACTATATGGATTATTAATAGGAGAGGGAAATGAAAAAGATTAATTTTGGACAGGTTGCGACGGTTTTCAAAACAATCGGCAAGTATTATTCAGATCACAAGCGCACAATTAAGAGAATTGTGAAGTATACGACAGGAACTGGAGCCGTTGTATATGCAGTATCTAAAGCGCCGAAGACATTCCATGATATTGAGGAAGCCGGAATCAAGAAAGGTGAGAAGCTGACAGTCGGTGAGAAAGCCAAGATTGTTCTTAAGAACGAGTATCCGGCAATGATTCTTGGCACGGTTGCTGTCGGTACTGATATTTCACTGGATCTGGATGCTGGTAAAGAGATCAAAGCTGTCACAGAGGAGAATACGAGTCTTCTTGGGCAGATTGCCGAGATCGGAAACGCCTACAATACGGTAAATGTCGTAAAGGAAGCGATGACAAAGAAAGTCGTCGAGACACAGGGCGAAGAAGTGGCACAGCAGGTTAGGGTAGAAGCAACAGAACCGATTATTAAGAAAGGATATAATCGGATTTCTGCGGAATCTGCATACATCGAAGACGCCGACAAGGTCGAAGAGTGGAATGAAATCTATCTGCGGACGGGGAATAATGATTACAAACCGCAGGAGTATTATATTTCAAAGGTCGGTCAGAAGGTTGTCTTATGTAATTATGCCGTCAGAGCCGCTGATTCATATCTGAACGCATTAATGCATCCGGAAACCGGAAAAGGGTTCGTCAATTTAAACGAAGTTTTATCAGAACTCAAGGCAAGACAGGTTGATGGAGTCATTGGTGATAATTTTGTGTGGAGATGGAGTTACGAAAACTTCCATCTTATGACTCGCGAAATCTGTATCGATGGTGTGGCAATGATGAGTATTGAATTCATATCAGAACCGTACTTCGATAAAGAATGCGAGTATTACGACTGATATTCCGAATAAGAGACATAGTTGAACGGCTTTGTAAGGGCCACGGGTTTCGTGAAAAAATCTGTGGCCTTTATAGAGCCAAAAGAGGCAAGAAAGGAGACACAGAGATGTCAGAATTTGAAAGAACCGAAATGGAGAATGGAATCAACACAACAGAAACTTATTCTACAACAGAGGAACCTGCAGAAGATTATCCTGTTTATGGATATCCTGTACAGGCGGAGAATGAAACAAATTCCACCGGCACAAATGTCGGCCTTGTGTTCGCAGCTGGTGCAGCAGCTGGTGCATTAGTCACCAAGCTTACTACAACCGTCGTTCATAAGGTTAAGGACAAGATCGCCGAGAAGGAAGGAAACAAGCCGCCGGTCAAGGAGAAGAAGAGGCTTAAACTTCAGCTCCCCTGGAGAATCGAGAAATATTGTGAAGTTCCGATGAGCTCCGAACCGGAAAAGAAAGATCCTGATACAAACAACTCTGGCGAAACGCCACAGGCTTAAGTTTTAAGAAAGGGAGAACCCAAATCGGGTTCCCTCTTTTTTTTCTGCGTGAAGGAGGCTGGATATGGAGATTTATGGAAGAGCGCCGGAGTTGAAAAAATGTCCGTTTTGTGGATCTGACGCAACGATGTTGATATTGCCAATCAGTGATCCATA
>JAILGW010000036.1 GCA_024696365.1 Alphaproteobacteria bacterium
AACGACGAAAAGATATCCCTGTTTTCCTTTATCCAAATAATGCATTTATATCCCCGTAACAGCGAGAGTATATCTCACACTTACTAACAAAGATAGATTTTTTGAATGGAATTAACAAAATAGTAGTCTTTACACGATATAGTTTTCATCGATAGCGGGGATATAAGATGAATCGTATATTGAAGTTTGGATTTTTGTATATCATGTTTTTTGCATACATAAGTTGTTGTTCATATATAATGGAAAACAACTTTTCAACAAAAGATTGCGATGAAACCACCTCGTTTACAAACGTTTCTCAATGAAATGCAGATATCCATATGCCTCTATTTTGAGAGTCTGTAAACTCATTTTTCTTTTTTTGCTCCGTTCTTGGCTATATGAGCAAGATTCCTACCGTTCGCTGGAGGCACATTTTTCAATATTTATGTTGACTTTCGCACAGAAAAGGTATAGTAACGAGCATGAAAGGGAGTTATTTTATGAAAGTCGTGAATTCTTTGAAGACTATCAGAGCCAGACATAAGAATTGCCGCCTCGTAAGACGCAAGGGTCGTGTCTATGTTATTAACAAGACCAATCCTCGTTTTAAAGCGAGACAAGGTTAATTTAGAAGTGTGTAGGTTTTTTAGTTTCAACAACAAATAATAAAAGGAAATTTAATGTCAGAAGAGTTAAACACTCAGGGAGCGAGCTTTGCAGAGCTGTTCGAGCAATTCTGCAAAGAATCCAGCTGGGAAGGTAAAGTAGTAAAAGGTACCATCGTTAATATCGATGATAATTTCGTAACAATCGATGTCGGACTTAAGTCTGAAGGCCGTATCGCAATGAGCGAATTCACTAACGGTGGCAGGAAAATGGAACTCAAAGTCGGAGATGCTATTGATGTATTCATCGACAGATATGAGAACAGAAGCGGTGAAATTGTTTTGAGCCGCGAAAAAGCTTTGAGAGAAGCCGCTTGGGATGATTTCGAGAAAGCGTTTAAAGAAGGCGCAAGCGTAATGGGCGTTATGTTCAGCCGCGTTAAGGGTGGTTTCATGGTCGATTTGAATGGAGCGACAGCGTTCTTACCTGGAAGCCAAGTTGATGTTCGTCCTGTGAAAGATATCACCCCGTTAATGGGCGTAGAGCAACCGTTTATGATTTTGAAAATGGATAAATTGCGTGAAAATATCGTTGTTTCTCGCAGAAGTATTCTTGAAGGCGCAAATGCCGAAGAAAGAGCAAAAGCTGTTGCCAATCTTGAGGAAGGTCAGATTATCGACGGTGTCGTTAAGAATATTACAAGCTATGGTGCGTTCGTAGATATCGGTGGAGTCGACGGTTTGTTGCACAACACGGATATTTCTTGGAAGAGAATCAACCATCCATCTGAAGTGTTAACTCCGGGTCAGGAAGTTAAAGTAAAGGTCATAAAGTTCAACAAAGAAACGAAGCGTATTTCGCTTGGTATGAAGCAGTTGACGACAGATCCATGGGAAGGCGTGGATGTTGAATTCAAAGTTGGCAGTCGCGTCAAAGGAAAAGTAACGAATGTAACAGAGTACGGTATCTTTGTTGAGCTGAAAGAAGGCGTAGAAGGATTAGTTTACGTTTCAGAAATCAGCTGGAAGAAGAATATGTCTCCGTCTAAAATCGCTACTTCTGGAGAAGAAATCGAAGTGGTCGTTTTGGATGTTGATGTCGAAAAGAGACGTATGGGACTCGGTATTAAACAGTTACAAAATAATCCTTGGGAAGAGATTGTTCGTAATTATAAAGTTGGTGATGAACTCGAGAGCACAATTACCAGCGTCACAGATTTCGGCGTATTCGTAAAAATCAGCGATGATATCGATGGAATGGTTCATATCCATGACTTGTCTTGGGATAGAGTTACTGAAGAAGATCTTGCAAAATACAAGAAAGGCGATGCTATAAAAGTTAAAATTCTGGAAATCGATGCGGAAAAAGAGAGAATTACTCTCGGCGTCAAGCAGTTGACAGAAAGCCCGTATGGAAATGTTGTTGTTGATATCAGAAAAGGCGCAGTTGTTACCTGTGTCGTTTCAGAAATCAAAGAAGATGGCATTGATGTAACGTTGGCTAACGGAGCCCATGGATTTATTAAGAAGCTTGATTTAGCGAAAGACAGACAAGATCGCAGAACAGACAGATTTGCGGTTGGAGAGAAAGTCGACGCGAAAATCACATCCGTTGATAAAACCGGAAGAAAAATCGGACTGTCCATTAAAGCTCTTGAAATCGAAGAGGAAAAGCAGGTCATGGCGGAATTTGGATCGTCAGACAGCGGAGCAAGCCTCGGAGATATTCTTGGAGTTGCAATGGAAAAATCCAAGAAAGAATAACTCCTTTCTATTATTATAAAGAAAGCCCTTGCAGAAATGTGAGGGCTTTTTTTTTGTATGTTGTAGTCATTACCTCTCCTATTGAATCGCTGTCTGTATTCAATTAAGAAGTTTTATTTTCCACGCCATCTTTAAAATTTACGGTAATTTCTGTAAAATTTTTTACGTTTTTTAGTTTATGGAGTAAAAATGTTAAAGAAAGTAATAGTAATAAGCTGTAGCTTTGTGATGTTAGAATCTTTCGCGATGCCAAAGTCTGATCCACAAGAGAATTCTAGCTCATCAGGTAGGCCTGCAACACAATCACTTTGTAGTTCTGACAGACAACATAATCGGAAAGAACATACGTCATTAGTTGCACCGCGTACAGGAATCCGTCAAAGTATGCCAGCGAGTTTACATTCCATGTCCTCGACATTACCAATGGTTCCGCCCTCATCGGAAGATGGCATTGGGCCTTCCTCCATGCCATTACCATCGATAGGTGATGATAATATTCCCGGAGATGGTACGAGTACTGTTCCACTAGCACAAAGTGACTCAACACTTTATGAAACACCTAAAAGTGAAGAATAAATAAATCTAAACAGATATATCTTTTTAAACCGACAATTCCGCCGTTATTCTGGCGGAATTGTTTTTAGTAACCGTTTGTTAACCTTCAATACATTAAAATTCTGAGTCTGGTAATTTACAGGAGTTTTATGCTTATCAAAGTACTTGGAATATGTTTTTGTATGTTGTTTGAAGTAAGCATTGCAAGTGAAATGTCTCGTCGCTACAGTTTTCCTACAACACAATATGACCCAAATTTCCGCGCCACGGTAACTAAGCTCCGCAAAATAGAAAAAGACATAAAAGAATTACATGCAGAGGAAAAAGAAGAAAAAAGACAACAGAAAGCCTTTGAAGCAAGCTTAAAAGAACATAATGCTAATAATAGCAGGCTATTCGATCCTAATAGTGATAGTTCAGATCCTTCTGGCGTCGATTATGCAAAAAAGAGAGTAGTCCATACATCGCATACTAGCATTGACAATTCAGACTCTTCATTTCCCGATATAACAGTTCTATATCCGATTCCATTGTATTCCACAGATTCTTCTCAGCTATAGTAGCTGTCGATTAACGTCATCATTGCATCTAAAACGAGCAAACACATTGCGACATTTTGTGCTGGAGATATTAAATACGCTTTTTGTTCCAAAAATGCAGATAAAGCAGGGAAAAATCGAGAAGTAAACGGAGCGAAAATTTGCATTATCCCTGAAATCCGACGAAACCTACTCATTGTTTGAGCGTGTCTCATTCTCCTGATCATTTGTGCCGTACTCGTCATCAGATTCATGGTAATGCTTGAAACATGAACGGTTTGTTGCACACCATGAAAATATCTCGCTGGATTCACTGCAGATCTGGTAACAGCCGCCATTGGAAACAATACCGGAAAACATATTTTATACGCCGGAGTTTGCCCATCGTAAATTTTCAATGCTGCTTTCCTCGCTTTGTTTAACAACTCCATATCTTGAGATGCACCGAAACAAATATCATTCAGCATTAACAAATACTCGTCGTAAACCTCAGCACTTTTGCTTAATGCTTGAATCTTTCGTTCTAAAAATTTAAATTTATCCTCTGCTGACATATCCTGAAAACGTAGCCACCGCAGTACAACTCGACACATTAACGCACCAAATCGGTTTTTAGCCGTTTGGCTGTCAGTCTCCTCTGACATTTGCAGCAACTTCGACTTTACAAAAATCGCCAAAGTTTCGTTAGATAAAGCGTCGTCGTCAGAAGCTAGCAAATCTGCTATATCATCTCCGGACATGTCGCTATCTATTTGAAATCTCATACGTTTTTTCGGTGATTGTTCAAGCTTAGGCAAATGCAGAGCTGAAGTCGTCGACATAAAAGTTCTCACTTGAGTCTGCTGTTCTGCAGTCATTGTAAGACACAAATTCCTAATAGTCGCAACGACATCCGTCTGTAACACAAATGAATGTGACACAGTGTTCTCATTTTTTCGTAAAATTTCAAGCAACGCCAGTGCCGTTTCAACACTTGATAGGGCGGAATGCAATTGCAAAAAATTTGGTAGACTCAATTCTTCAATGGCATGCTGTAATGCATCAGAACGACCTTCCTCCCCTTCCCTTTCTTCTTGCATATCGCTACGCACAGCCGAATGAACAATCAAAGATTGTTCATCTTGACCTTTAGGAGAGCCTGCCATATGACGTTTCATCGCATCACAGCACGACACCAAAACACTCATTATGAGAGCAATAAAGATACACCTAACCATATTTCAATCCTTTTGTATACAACCGTAGTTTGCAAGCAAAGCTTATACTACACTACTCACATAAACACAACCCCAAATTGTAAATTCATTCGCCGCAATATTTCTTTCCTTCATTTGTCGCACTTTATTATGGGTATGGCATCTCGAAAGAAGATTGACAGCAATCCCGTCAAAAACTAAAGGTTATTTTCCTGTATTAAGCTTTTTTTAACTTATTCAAGGCACAATTATTACTTATTACAGGAGGAGTAAGAGCGATGTACATCAAGAACATTTTGGGTGAAAGCGAGAAAATATTATTAAAAATAAAATACAGTCGAGTTCTGTACTGCAAGCTGTTTTTCAAATTAAGATTCATAAAATGGTTTAGAAAACTGTTCGATGAAATGGCATGTACTAACAAACGCATTATTCTGAAAACTGGTATCATAAAGGTACAAACTCACGAGATCTTATTGAAGCAGATAGAGACCGTTTCCATTGAGCAAGGCGGTTGGGGCAGGTTTTTTGGGTACGGAAAGCTGCAGTTTACGGGAACTGGAAATTCATCAATGACTCTGGATTATGTGAGGAACGTGCAAAGTGTAAAACGTCAAATCGATGAGATACTGCGTCACGAACAAGAGCTTGTAAATCCTGTAAAACTAGATTCTGTTCCAATGGAGTAATCTTTTCACTCTCTCATCGAAGTTTTTTCCCAACTTCCTTCGGGTTATTAGCTTTGTGCTTGGCTGACTTGATACAACAAAATAAAGCTAATATAATATCTATTAATGGAATTATTTGGCGATTATGGATAGTATATTATCGATTAGAAACAAAATAAGAGACCGCGTAAAAAGCAAGCGCAAAGCCATGAAGTTATCTCAAGAAGAGTTAGCCAAACGTTCTGGAGTTAGTTTTGGTTCAGTAAAACGTTTTGAGGGAACTGGTGAAATCTCACTCACATCTTTGTTAAAGATAGCCATAGTTTTAGAAAGTGAAGATGATTTTGATTCGTTGTTCATGCGTAAAAGTTATCAGTCGTTGCAGGAGGTAATCGATGAAGCTAAGCAATGAATTCCGTAAGAATATGAACAAAAACGAGCTGACCGTATTTTATTTACAATACTAGTCATTTAGCCACAAATGTAAAATAGGATAAGTAGTCCTTCGGTTTTTGAATACAAAACAGAAAAAAATAATTTGAATAAAAATTCGTATTTTTGTTGTGAAGTTGGCAAATGCCCCTATATGCGCCCATTCAAGAATGAAGTGCAACACATAAGGAAATAGAAGGGGTAGGAGCGACGATTTGAGGTTGTAAAGAAGGAGGGAAGAGACGAAGATAACCTTGTTTTAAAAGAAGAGGTTATCATGAAATATCGTCATCTAACCC
>JAILGW010000038.1 GCA_024696365.1 Alphaproteobacteria bacterium
TCAAATGAAGCTAAGGGCTTTTCTTGGAAACAGTTTTGCAGGAGCTTCAGGCAATGATGAATACTTAAAGGCAGTGCTATGTCATAGAACGGGAAGGCATAATGAAGCGATATCTATTTTGCAGAAATTACTGAAAACGCATCCGAACGATAGATATTATAAAGAAACGCTTGCACAAGTATTTTACGAAAACGGATGGTTACAGAATGCAATAAACATCTACGAACAAATATACCAAAAAGGCATCAATATTCTTATTAAAATTGACTATGCAAGAGCATTGATAGAAGCACGACAAAAAATCGATTTTGCGATTCAAATGCTGGAAAGCGCAAAATATCAGGAACGTTTTGAAAGTGAAATATACAGATTGCTAGGTAAAGCTTATGGAATTAAAAAAAGAGAAGGCGTTGCAATGCTTATGCTTGCACAAGAACAAATGCTTGAGCAAAATTACCAAGTGGCTCTAGAAATGCTGCAACAAGCGCTCTCAAAGCTGAATCAAAAAACTGAAAAGTCCTATATCAAAAAAGCAAAAGAACTCAGTGAAATTCTGCAGAGGGAATTAAAAGCCATATAGTCACTTTTTCTCGATTTGGTAGATAATTTAGCTAACAACCTTTTTTGGAGGAGGGCTGGATTTATGGGATAATTGATGGGTATATATGGACGTATTCAGTGTTTGAGAGAGAAAATGGTAGATAAAAATAAGATAGCGTGTATTGTGTTAGGAGGATTGGCGGTTGAAGCAGATATTGGGATGGATCCATGGCCAATGACTTGTGGTCAGGGTGGGCGTTTTTTACCTGTCTTCAAGCTTGTGAACGAGACTATAATGATGGATGATTATCAATCTTATTTGATGTCGTACCAGAAAATTCAGAGAGTATACAAAATAGATATGCTTCTTGGTTTGTCCGAGTTTGTAAAAGAAGGAAAAGAAGGCGAATCAATGCGTTATGTTACGGCAGGAGGAAATGTTGGATGGAATTGCTGGAGCGGACAACTTTTAGAAATAGATTTACCCGATGTAAGGTTTATTCTTAAACAAGACGGCGAGATAGATAGAGTAGGTTCACCGCAGAAGAAAGATTTTATGTCGGTAATTGGTGGTGACAAAATATGGCAAATACCGGTTTTTGAGAAAGTGGGGGAAAAGTGGTACTTTTCAGGCACGACATTCGTACCCGCAACCTGTGGTGTGGTGGCTGTGTACCCGGATAATGGTGTATGGGTTGGGTCAAGAAGCGGTCTACTTCCGTCGGGAAAAAACAAAGTATATCTATAAATTTTGTGAGGGCATGCGCCTTCGTATGAGTCATTTTTTCTTTTGCATTGTTCCCATTGTTTTTCTTATTGGCATATAGTAATATTATTGAGATTTATATTTGAAGATTTTTGCAAATGCTGAATCCGCTACATCAGTTTGAAATATCGCCGATTTTCAAGATGAATATAGGAAATCTTGACGTTTCGTTCACTAACTCGTCAGTTTCCGTGTTGGCAGCTGTCGCTGTAGTCTACGTCTTTTTCTCGCTGTGTTTGAGAAAAAGGAAGCTAGTTCCTGATCGTTTGCAGGCTTGCGTTGAAGTCGCATATACCTTTATTACACAATTAATCGATGACAATGTCGGGACAAAAGGGTTGAGGTATTTTCCGTTCGTGTTTTCGGTGTTTTTTTTCATTTTGCTAGGAAATTTGCTGGGTTTAGTGCCTTATATGTTTACGTTTACAAGTCATATTATCGTGACGTTTACCTTGGCGATGGTGGTGTTTTTATTTGTAACGATTCTCGGAATTTGTCTACATGGGTTTCGCTTTTTTACGATATTCGCGCCTAAGGGGTTACCAAAGTTTTTGGTGCCTGTTATCGTGCCAATTGAATTAATTTCATATATGTCCAGACCAATCAGCTTGTCGGTTCGTCTTTTCGCTAACATGATGGCAGGACATACTATGATGAAAGTATTTGCGGGGTTTGCTGCTATGCTCGGAATATTTGGTGTAGCGCCTATTGCCGTGAACGTTATATTGACCGGATTTGAAACGGCTATAGCGGTTATACAAGCCTATATATTCACTATATTGACTTGTGTGTATTTAAACGATGCGGTACATTTGCATTAATTATATTGGAGGGATTGAAAGATGTTATCAACAGAAGCAGTACGTTTATTGAGCGCCGCAGCGACAGTTATTGCGCTGTATGGAGTAGGTATGAGCATGGGAAATTTGTTTTCCACATGGCTGAATTCAGTTGCAAGAAATCCTGAAGCGTCAGACAAAATGCGTTTCGTCGGTATGTTAGGATTTGCTCTTACTGAGTCTATTGGTTTGTTTGCTCTGTTAGTTGCATTGTTGATTCTGTTCAAAAACTAAACAGGTGAAAATTGCCTCAGTTAGATATATCAACCTTTTCTTCCCAAATCTTTTGGGTGTTGGTTGGTTTTTCTCTGGTTTACATATTTATGAGCACCGTGGTTACTCCTGCGTTGAAGGAAACGTTGGATAATCGCGTTACTCATATAGAAGGTATACTTAAAGAAGCTGAAAAATTAAAATCAGAGGCGGAGAAATTGGAGCATGAAGCCTTTACCGCCTATGAAAATGCTCAGATACAAGCTGCGGCTGAAGAAGAAAAGTTAGTGGAAGATTTTCGACAGCGCAGTATTGAAGAAAAGGAAAAACTTTTCGATATGTTCGAGAAAGAAACACGAGATAGCACAGAGGCATTAAGTGAATCTTCAAAAGTCGCTTTTAAAGAAGTATCTTCTGATATGGACGATTTAGTCGCATACGCTATGGATAAAGTCGCTTGCTCAATGGAGAAGGTATCGTGAATATTGATGCCGGATTATCCATAGTAGTTTCATTCCTGTGTTTCGCGTGGATTTTTGCAAAAAAAGTCTATCCGTTACTGACCAAAGCCTTGGATGAACATATAGATTCGGTTAAAAAGCAAATACTAGATGCAGAAAAAATGAAGGAAGAAGCATCGCGAGCGCTAAAGATTGCCTACGTAAAAAGGCAAGAAGTTGCGGGGGCAATTGAAGAAAACCGAAAACTATCAGAGGCTCGAATTGCACAATTAAAAAAAGAAAATAAAGAATACATTGAGCAACTGCGTGCTCGTTATGAGTCGTCATTAAAAGCAAGTTTAGAGGCTGAATTTGCGAAGCAAAAAGGCGAATTGCTCGATAAATTAGCTGACTTAGTTATACAAAAATTATCTGAACAAGTGAAACAAGCCGATTGCAAAGTTTCAACCATCGTTACAGAAGACGATTTAAAAAAGCTGATGTGATTTCCTGAAAATTAATCAAATTTTAACCTTTTAGGCATAAAATAGTCGGAAAAATGTCAAAGAGGTGTGAAATGTCACGTGAATTATTGTGGACGCCATCAGAAGAACGAATTAAAAACAGTAATGCGGCGAAGTTTATGAAATTCGTCGAAGATCGCTGTGGATTTAGTGGAACATCGTTTCATGATTTGTGGAGCTGGTCTGTCACTCATCCGAACGATTTTTGGAATGCCATTTGGGATTTCTGCGGAATAATTGGTGAAAAAGGTTCAAGCAGGATATCAAATGGGGCAGAAAAATTCTGGGAACACAGATATTTCCCAGATGCAAGATTGAATTTTACGGAAAACTTGATACGGAAAAGAGACGAAACACCGGCTATTGTTTTCTGGGGTGAAGAAAAAGTCAGAAGAATAGTAACCTGGAAAGAACTGTACGAAACAGTATCTCGTGTTGCTGCAGCGTTGAAAAAAGCCGGGGTTAAAAAAGGAGATATTGTCGGAGGATATGTCGCGAATATGCCTGAAACGACTATAGCTGCACTGGCTGCTATCAGTATCGGGGCGACATGGGCGTCATGTTCACCTGATTTTGGTGTGCCTGGTGCGTTAGACAGGCTTGGTCAAGTCAAACCGAAAGTATTTTTTGCGGTAGACGGATATTATTACAAGGGCAAAACCTTCAATAACCTGGATAAGATTAAAGCTGTTACGGAAAAAATCGACAGCATCGAAAAGACTGTCATAATTCCGTATATTAAAGCGGGACTTCCAGAAGGCAACAGAACAGAAACCGTGCTTTTTGGCGATTTCATAAAGGACATTCCTGCAGAGGAAATGATATTTGAAAAATTCCCGTTTGCTCATCCGATATACATTTTGTTTACGTCAGGAACGACGGGTGTCCCAAAATGTATCGTGCACAGTGCCGGTGGAACTTTGTTACAGCACAAAAAAGAGCAGATGATTCACTGCGATATTAAGGAAAACGATAGAGTCTTCTACTTTACGACTTGCAGCTGGATGATGTGGAACTGGTTCACGTCTGTACTGTCTGAAAATGCAACGCTCCTACAATATGAAGGATCGCCATTGTATCCAAGGGCCGATGTGTTATTTGATATGGCCGATCAGTGTGGAATGACTTTCTTCGGAACGTCAGCGAAGTATCTCGATACTATCGTTAAAGCTAACATTTGTCCTATTGAGACTCACAGATTGACCGCGTTAAGAACGATAGGTTCAACAGGCTCTCCTTTGTGCGATGAAGCGTGCGAGTTTGTGTATACGAAAGTTAAAAAAGATATTCATCTTAATTCCTTCTCAGGTGGTGGCGACATTGTGTCATCGTTTTGCATGGGTAATCCTATCAGTCCTGTGTATTCAAGCGAAATGCAGGGGTTCGGATTAGGCATGAACGTCAAAATTTACGGCCCGAACAAAGAAGAAATGCCGATAGGAAAGCAGGGCGAACTGACATGTGTCACACCATTTGCGTCTCAGCCTATAAAGTTATGGGGCGATGTAGACAACAAACGCATGATTCATTCTTACTTTGAGAAGTTCGAAAACTGCTGGTGTCACGGAGACTGGATTGAGTGGACAGAGCATCAGGGCGTCTTTATTTCAGGTAGAGCGGATGCTGTGCTGAATCCGTCCGGGGTAAGAATCGGAACAGCGGAAATCTATTCTCAAGTTCAAAAAGTCGAAGAAGTGCTTGAAAGCTGTGCTGTCGGACAGCATTGGAACAACGACGAGCGAGTTATTCTCTTTGTCGTACTTAAAAACGGCCTCACGCTAGACGATGAACTGAAAAAGAAGATTAAGCAGGTTATTCGAGAGAACGCGACTCCAAGACATGTCCCGAGCAAAATTATACAAGTCAGTGGAGTGCCAAAGACTCATAACGGAAAACTTGTAGAGATTGCGGTTAAAAACGTAATTCATGGCAAACCAGTGGTCAATACAGATTCCATTATGAACCCTGAGGTTTTGGAAGAGTTTAAAAACATTCCGGAACTACAGGAAGATTAGCGTTTTTCGCTAGTGCGTATACCTCTCATATCACTTCAACAACAGGTATGAAAATTACCTGTTGTTGTTTTCTGTATATAGACTAAAATTTTCTTACCAAAAAATCATTTTTTCCTATTTTCCCAGTCTGCGGAGAATTTTTCAAGCCCTGTTGTTGTAAGTGGGTGCTCGAAACATTGTTTTAGGATTTTTACCGGCAATGTAATTGCATCTGCTCCGAGAATTGCCGCTTGTACAACGTGTTGAACTCCGCGAACAGATGCAGCTAGCACTTTCGTTTCATACCCATTGACTTCATAAATATCGACAATATTTTCGATAAGTTCTGTACCATCTTGACCAATATCGTCTAACCGACCGATAAATGGTGAAATATACGTCGCTCCGCATTTAGCTGCCAAGAGTGCCTGAGTCGGTGAAAAACACAACGTCAGATTGGTCGGAATGCCCTCAGACGACAATGCTTTGCAGGTTTTCAGCCCATCAACAGTGCAAGGTAATTTCACGCATACATTACTGTGAACAGCCGCCAACGCTTTCCCCTCTTTCAACATATCTTCATAGTTTTCAGACAGAACTTCAGCACTGATTGGTCCGTCAATTGTATCGCAAATTTCCCGAATAACGTCGAGCGGATTATCGTTGCCTCGCTTAGACATGATGCTCGGGTTTGTCGTTACGCCATCGATAAAATCTTTGTATTTGCGAATATCTTCTATTTCTGCAGTATCCAAGAAAATTTCCATCATAAATTCCTTATTATCTACATCGCATATTAAACCAAAAAATCGAATGATGGGAGTACGTACACATTTTTTCGTACGGTAAATATAAAGACATAAGCTTACTGTAAGGTTTGCGCAATGCGGAGTAAGATCCGTGCCGCAGTACGTCTCAGCTCATCTATACCTGAGTCATAAGCTTCAGGCCCCAAAGGAGCCACACGACTGTTCACATTGATAGAGTTAAACAGTGGATTTAGCTTGTCTGCTGCAGCTGCGTCGTCGTTAGTTTTTGGTATGCCCAATTGATTCATAACGGCATACATAGCTCCCATCAGGTAGAGGCGATGTACATTGTCGATTGGTACCGCTCCGGCAGTTTCAATAGCTGTATGGACAGCGCTACTCGCCACGTCTTTAGCTTGATCGACAAGTTGACCGACGGCCTGAGCGATATTATAGACCGTTGCCCATTCAAGAATGAAGTGCAACACATAAGGAAATAGAAGGGGTAGGAGCGACGATTTGAGGTTGTAAAGAAGGAGGGAAGAGACGAAGATAACCTTGTTTTAAAAGAAGAGGTTATCATGAAATATCGTCATCTAACCC
>JAILGW010000085.1 GCA_024696365.1 Alphaproteobacteria bacterium
GAATTACAAATATCCGATTTCCGAGCATGGCTAACACATCGAATTTCAAATGGCTTAAGTGCACGTTCAAATTCCAGAGCGTTATCTTCTGTAAAATCTTTTTTTAATTATCTCGCAAAATATAATCTTGTTGATTTGGAGACGATTTATGCAGTCAGACGACCAAAATTATCGAAATTGCTTCCGAAACCAATACAACAACATGTGATTTTTGAACTCCTAAACGCAGATAGTTTTTTTGAAAATGATCCAAAGTGGATAACTGACAGAGACAAAGCGATTTTTGCTCTATTATATTGCACTGGATTGCGCATTAGCGAAGCCCTGAATATAAAGACAAAGGATATTAACTCTGAAATGCAAATCCGCGGCAAAGGGAAAAAAGATCGTATTGTTATTTTACTACCGATGGTATTACAACAAATTGAACAATATATTCTGTCATGTCCTTATGATTTGGATGACGGCTTTCTGTTTGTCGGATTAAAAGGAAAAAAACTTCATGCCTCCGCTATAGATAACAGGCTGGAAAAACTCAGGTTGCGATATAAACTTCCTACACATTCAGGAGCTCATGCTTTTAGACACAGTTTTGCTACACACTTAATACAAAATGGAGCAGATTTACGTTCTGTTCAAGATTTACTCGGACACGAATCATTATCAAGCACGCAAATTTATACTGACGTAGACGATTACAATTTATTGAAAATATACGAACACGCGCATCCGTTAGAAAAAGAATCCTAATGCGACTTAAATAAATCCATAAATGACTCTCCGGAGCAATATCCGTTCTTCACCAAATCCATAACATCATTTATAGATTCGTCAAGCGTGTTATTTCCATACATTAAAACATCTGTGTAAGAATCAAATTTGTTCGCCGTTTTTTGTCGCCCTGCTTGTTTTAGCCTCGCAGAAATAGAACGAGTCTGAGAAACTAGTGTGGAAACATCCATTGAAGAGCTTTGCCCAGAAAAATGGGCTCTCAATACCGCGGCATGACGCTCAGCATCTGCCACAACATTAGCGTCATGTCTACTACTGCATGCGGTTAATACAACCATTCCAATTAACAAAAACTTTTTTAACATTAAACACCCTTCTACACACTTTATAGAATGGTATCTTAATATGATTGAAAAAACGTTAAAGGAATAAGACTTATTGAAATAAATTATGAAGACAAATATCGAACCACAGGCACTTCGCACAGACTTTAATGAAGTCTTCTTTGCGTATTCGTGTACGGATTTTTTGCATATCTGAAAATGAAAGTTTATTGCCGTATGTTATATTTAAAAGAGTTGAATATGCGCTATCTTTTTCGCTTACAGCCTCATCATATTGGCATTTTCCAAATTTTCGGTTAGGACACTTTTCACAAGCGCTATCGCAGCCTTGAACTACTGATATCAGCTTCTCTTGCGGATTATCTTTTAATGTCGTTAGAATTTCATTGACTCCGTCGACAAAATCAGAACTGTATCCCTTCCCTTGAAAACTCAGAAAACACACAAAATGATGAGGCCTAAATAGAAACATTATTTTCTTGAAGTGACCAACGATAATAACGAGAATATCGAAAGCTTCAAGCACTCAACGCCAAAAAATGGTGCAACTCCAAATAAATAAGCTTTCTCAAATCCGACAAAACACGCCAATTGTAAATATCCGCATAGCATTAATACGGCAATACCACACACTCCGATAATAAATGTAGTAAAAACATTGTTAGTTCCAAACCTCTCCGCAAGCTTACCAACAATATAGGCAAGTGGGACAAAACCTATAAGATAGCCGCCAGTCGGTCCAACTAATGCCGTTACTCCACCACTAAAATTGGCAAAAACTGGCAATCCACACACGCCTGCTGTTAAATACAAGCAAACGGCGTACACACTTTCATGCGCTCCTAAAACTATCGCCAGCAGCAATACAGCTAACGTCTGCAACGTAAACGGCACAGGTTGTACGGGCACAGATATTTGAGACATTATCGCGATAAAAATTCCACCGACAAATGCCCTTAACAAAACATTATTTTTTATTTTTGCTGATAAATACATATTATTTCCTCCCAAAAACACCTTTCTATAACAAATAATTTTATGTAAGTCTACTTGAACATACACTGGAAAACGGTCTGTCTATTTTATATAATTCGCTCAGTTATTTTAGGATTTATTGAAAGATGTTAACAGCTGATATTCGCGAGAGTTTTTTGAAATTCTTTGAGGCAAACGGTCACCGAATTGTTGAGTCCAGTTCCGTCATTCCTCACAATGACCCGAGTTTGCTATTCACCAATGCGGGAATGGTGCAGTTTAAAAATGTTTTTACGGGGCTTGAAACACGTGAGTATAAGCGAGCTACAACATCTCAGAAATGCATCAGAGCAGGCGGAAAGCATAACGATCTCGATCAAGTCGGCTATACTGCACGTCATCATACGTTTTTTGAAATGCTCGGAAACTTTTCGTTCGGAGATTATTTCAAGGCAGAAGCTATTAACTTCGCATGGACTTTTTTAACCAAGGAATTAGGAC
>JAILGW010000100.1 GCA_024696365.1 Alphaproteobacteria bacterium
TTATAATAAAGACATAAAGGCACCTGATTTAATAAAATTATTGGATTTAGTCGCTCTTGCTACAGTTTGTGATGTCGTTCCATTGGTAGGTTTGAACAGAGCTTTCGTTTCAACGGGACTGAAAATAATAAAAAGAAGAGAAAATATCGGAATAGACGCCCTATTATCATTGAGCAAAAATGAAGACATCAATTCGGAAACAATATCGTTCTTTCTTGGTCCAAGATTAAATGCAGCCGGTAGAATAGCTCACGGAAGCATAAGCGTTAGATTGTTAACTACACAAAATCCGATTGAAGCGAAAAAAATTGCTCAACAACTTGATGATTTAAATAGCGAGCGCCAAACAATCGAACAAGAAATTGTATCTGAAGTTCAAGAGCAAATAGAAGAAGACTCAAATTTTATTTGTGCCTACTCTCCGCATTGGCATGTTGGAGTTATTGGAATAGTCGCAGGTCGATTAAAGGAAAAATATAACAAACTCAGCATAATTATCTCCCAAGATGAACACGGAATAGGGAAAGCCTCTTGCCGTTCAATAGATGGAGTTGATATTTCTGCATTAATAAACAAGGCAATTGCTTCTGGTATTATCTTATCTGGTGGAGGTCACGCTGTCGCTGCGGGATTTTCAATAGAAGTGTCTAAAATTTCTCAGTTGATTGAGTTCCTAAAGTCGGAGGTAGTCTGCAAAACTTCGTCCCCTTCCCTACTTGCAGATTGTGTATTAAATGCGGAAGACGTTTCTCTTGATGCTCTAGATAACATTTCTGTTTTAGAACCATTTGGTATGCATAACAGTCGACCGAAATTCGTTGTTATAGGATTAAAGCCGGTTACCAGCAAGATAGTTGGAGAGCGACATGTCTCTGTTTCATTTGAAACTCCAGACGGCGATATAATTCGAGCCATAGCTTTCAAAGCAGCCGGAACTTCTTTAGAAGACCTGCTACTGAATATCGACGACAGTGTCGCCGTTCTCGGACAATTGACCGCGACATCATGGAAAGGAACCAGATATATAAATTTACAATTAGAAGATATTGCAAGTGTTTCCTCTCCAAATCGTTCGGCTTCTGATTTTAATTTGTGGTATTTTTAATTTGCGTTTTTATAGATAGTCACTATATTTTGTGTTAGAATATTACGCTTTAAATTATTGGAGTAAATACATTGTCTACGAAACTTAGAAATCTTGCCATAATTGCGCACGTCGATCATGGTAAAACTACGTTGGTTGATGCTATGTTCAAGCAGAGTGGTTTGTTCAGAGATAACCAGCAAGTTGAAAATTGCGCGATGGATTACAATGACCTCGAAAGAGAAAGAGGCATTACGATTTTGGCAAAGTGCACAAGTTTTATGTGGCATAACACGAAATTGAACATTATCGATACTCCGGGACACGCTGATTTCGGTGGAGAAGTTGAGCGAATTCTGAGCATGGTTGACGGCGTTTTGCTATTGGTAGATGCGTCTGAAGGTCCTATGCCACAGACGAAATTCGTCTTAACTAAAGCATTGGCGCTTGGATTAAATCCTATAGTTATTATTAACAAAGTAGACAAGCCTGACGCTCGCGTTAATGAAGTTATAGATGAAGTGTTTGATTTGTTCGTTGCACTTGGCGCAAATGAGAAACAGCTGGATTTCCCAATACTTTACGCATCAGGACGTAACGGTTGGGCAGTTAAAAATCTGAATGATGAACGTAAGGATTTAACGCCGCTGTTAGAAACAATTATGGAACATATTCCGGAGCCGGAAGCAGATGAGAACGCTCCTTTCCAAATGCTTGTAACGATGTTGGATTATGACCAATATTTGGGACGTGTGCTTACCGGAAAAATTCTCAAAGGTAGTGCAAATGTCAATGAGGCAGTTCATGCAATTCACGGTAAAAAGGGCATTGTAGAAAGAGCAAGATTAACAAAACTGCTGTCTTATGAAGGATTGAAGCGTATTCCTATAGAAAACGCGCAATGCGGAGATATCGTTGCAATTGCGGGCTTGCAGGTTGCGACAGTGGCAGACACGATTGCCGACACCACTGTTGCTGAACCACTGAAGGCGTTACCTATCGATCCCCCTACTCTGTCGATGATTTTTTCGATAAATGATTCACCGCTGGCAGGTCAAGACGGTAAAAAGCTGACTTCCCGTATGATTTGGGATAGATTGCAAAAAGAAGCGGAAGGAAACATTTCGATTTCCGTTAAGCGCTCATCTGAGCAAGATTCGTTTGAAGTTGCAGGACGCGGTGAATTGCAGCTAGGGATTCTTATCGAGACAATGAGACGTGAAGGATTTGAATTATCGATAAGTCGTCCTCATGTATTGTATAAGACTGATGAAGCAGGTCAGAAATTAGAGCCGATGGAAGAATTGTACATCGATTTGGATGATGAATTTACCGGCGTTATAGTTGAAAAAATCACTTTAAGAAAAGGCGCGTTGCTGGATATGCGTCCTTCAGGATTGGGAAAAACGAGATTGAAGTTCTCCATACCAACTCGTGGATTAATAGGCTATCATAGCGAATTTTTAACGGACACCAGAGGAACAGGTATTATGAACCGTTCGTTCTCGGGATATGAGCCGTACAAAGGTCCAATTGAGGACAGAACAAAAGGTGTTTTGGTGTCTAACGCCAATGGAAACGCCGTACCGTACGCTCTGTTTTTCTTGGAAGAAAGAGGCACTCTGTTTGTAAATCCAGGCGATCCTGTGTATGAAGGCATGATTATCGGAGAGCACAATAAGGGCAACGAGCTGGACGTCAACCCGACAAAGACAAAGCAGCTGACAAACATGCGTGCGTCCGGAAAAGACGATAATATTAAATTATCTCCGCCGAGAGCTATTTCATTAGAGCAAGCATTATCTTATATTCAAGATGATGAGCGAGTAGAAGTAACTCCACATGCTTTGAGATTGAGAAAACGGTATTTGGATCAGATTACTCGCAAAAAGATGAGTAGATTAGAGCAATGAAATTAACTGCCGTTTGCGGCGATTTCTTGAAAACTTATTTGAAGCCTGAAATAGGCTCGCGATTGTATATGGGATTCTCGGCGGGAATCCCTTATTTATTAAGACTCACAATTTTAGATTTATGGCTAAAAGAATCGGGGGTTTCAAATACGGTTATCGGATTGTTCACGTTTCTGTATTGGCCGTTTACGTTGAAATTCTTATGGGCACCTTTTATAGAACGCACTGATTTTCCGTTCTTATCGAAAAAACTCGGACGTCGCAGAGGCTGGGCAGTTGCAAGTCAATTACTACTGTTCATCAGCTTACTTGGCATGGCGTGCTCTTCTCCGCAATCGAGCTTAGCAAGTTTGATTTTCTTCGCATCCCTTGCCACTTTGGGAGACGGCATACAGGATATGTCGCTTTACGCATTTCAAATCGATAAGACAAAAGCAGAAATGTTCGGTCCAATAGCAGGTGCATTTATTTTCGGGTATCGCAGCGGTATGTTCTTTGCGAAAAGCGTTTCGTTATATCTGGCTTACTATCTTAGTTGGAACGCTGCATACGCAATTATGGCTTTCTCAATTTTTCTCTGTACATTTTTTGTATTGCATGCTGAAGAGCCGGACGTCGTTCCGACAGATGAAATGAACCGCATTGAGAAAATTGTGAAGATTTACGAAAAGCACAAGTCTTTCCGTTTTGAATTCTTGAGAATCCTCAACGCAACATTGCTCGAATGTTTGGTATGTCCATTTAAAATGTTCATCAAGCGCAAACACAGCTTACTGTTAATTTTCGTTATAGTTTTATACAGAGCTGGCGATAAAATGGCTCAGAAAATGGCAAAACTGTTTTACGTTGATATCGGATTTTCAAAGCTCGAAATTGCAAACGTCGTACAAGTTTTCGGGGCTATCGCATCGTTAATCGGCGGAATAATCGGGGGCTATTTCGTAAAAAAATACGGGGTTAAGAAAGCGATGCTGATGATAGGTGCAGCTCACGCGTTATCCTGTTTTGCATATGTGCTGATGTCTAAAGTCGGATACAATATCAGCATGTTGTATTTCACGGTGTTTGTTGAAAACATTACTGGCGGAGCAATTGCCACTGCTTTCGTTGCATTCTTATATAGTTTGTGCAACAAGACATATGCGACAACACAATATGCGTTGTTATGGGCGTTTTATGAATTCGGCGGAACGATATGCCGTGCGCTTTCTGGAGCAATAGCTGACGCGTTAGGATGGACAAATTTCTTCTTGTTTGTTCCAATAACCTTCATTCCGAGTTTGGCTATCCTGTATTTCCTGCTGACCAAAGAAAAACTCTCGTTTCCAGTTGAAAAAAGCCTGAAATGCGAGACTATTTAAACAAATATTTCATTGGTTTTTCCTATGGAGTGTCGTTCCCTCTCACGCTGGTGATTTTAGACTATTGGTTGAAAGACGCCGGAGTTTCAAATTCCGTTATCGGTTTATGTACGCTTCTGCACGCAACATTCATGCTGAAGTTCTTCTGGGGTGCCGTCATTGAAAATTACGACATTCCATACATCTCCAAAAGAATCGGAAAGACAAAAAGCTGGATTTTAGTTAGTCACACCGTCCTAATAATCGGCATTATTTGCATGGCATTTTGCAATCCGAACACAAGTTTATGGAAATTGATGGCCAGCGCTACGCTTGTCGCCATCGCTGACGGCTGCAAAAACATCGTGCTTTATCCGTACCAAATTCAAAACACATCTGACGAAAATATCGGATACACAGCAAATATGGTCAGCCTTGGGCATCGTATAGGTACAATCGCGATAAAGGTACTGACACTGCAAATTGCACACTTTTTTAATTGGAAATACGCGTATCTTTCTGCAGCTCTGTTTATTGCAATTCTGACCGTTGTCGTCCTGTGTATGGACGAACTGCCCCTCTCTCACCGCAAAGCAAATACCCTCAAAGACTCATTTTATGAAAGCATCGTTTTTCCTTTTAAAAAGCTTCTGACAGAACACAACGGCGCAAATATACTTGTGGTACTCACACTTTACAAAGCTGCAGATTTCATGATGCAGAAAATGGCGCAACCGTTTTTCATAGAAATCGGATTTTCGAAATTGCAAATAGCAAACATCGTGCAACTTTTCGGCTCGACGGCGGTCATCATCGGAGGCTTTATCGGCGGATACATCATCAAAAAAATCGGCGTTACAAAATCTATGATTGTCACAGGAGCAATCCACGCCCTATCCTTTTTTCTCTACTTGCTTTTGATAAAGTACGGAGCTGATACAACTTGCCTCACGATTTTAATCCTCTGCGAAGGAATCACCGGCGGAGGAGTCACAGCGTCCTTCTTGGCATTTCTCTATAAGATTTGCAAAACAGGCGCGCAATATGCATTACTATGGGCGTTTTATGAAATGGGAGGTTTGGCATTCATGTCCGTGTCGGGGATATTGATGGATATTATCGGCTGGCAGTACTACTTCACATTTGTACCACTTGTCGCTCTGCCATCGTTGTGGCTGTTGAGAAAAAAAACGCTGAGTATATATAATAAGTCGAATATGCAGAACAATCGTTGATTATTTCCCATTTTCCCGCTTTCATGGTATATATGTTATGTCTTTATGAGAGAAGCCCGTTTCGAAAGAAAGAAATCTGAATGAATATACAGAACCTGAGAGAGTCATTAGTCATACTTCAAGAATCGCAGACAAAGTATGACGAAAACCAAGTCCCTGATCTGGAAAGTATTTTTGCAGATTCCTGTGTTAAGCGATTCGAGTACACACTTGAAACTGCAATTAAATTAATGCGCAAAGTTTTGAAAAACGAATATGCAAAGGACGAAACCGATCTGACGATAAACAATATTTTTCGGATGATGAACAGCTATGGCTTTATTCGTTCCTGGACAGCATGGAAAGATTATTATCAGCAAAGAAATAATACCGTTCATGAGTATGATATAAAAAAATCTCGAGATTTATTGAAAATAATTCCCTCTTTCATAGATGATTGTGAGTTTCTAGTGCAAAAATTGGAAGATAAATTTCAGCAAGAGCAATATTTTCAAAGCATAGGTGCGATTTTAAAAGAGAATTGCAATGACGCTTCAATTGAATTCTTTGCCTATGGCTCTCGCGTTAAAGGCACGTTTCAAGCCAATTCCGATTTAGACGTTTTGATTAAGGGGGATATCGCTCCTTTCGTTCTTGAAAACATTAAAGCGAAGCTTGATGCATCTTCAATACCGTTCATTGTGCATTTCGTTCACCGAAACGATATCAACGATGATTTTTATGAATCTATCAAGACGGATTTGCGAAAACTATAGAGTTTTATCGGCGTCACTTTCGTCTTTTTCCGCAACAGCCTCAGAGACTTCTTCCACTTGAGATGACTTTTTGATTTCTGCGGCGGCATTGAGCACAGATGCTATTCTGTCGTCATTTGTTAATGCGGATATTAAAAACATCGGCTGTTTGTATTTCTTTTCGAACTTCTTTTGAATCTTTTTCGCTTCTTCCGCCGTCAGCGCATCAGCTTTATTCAATACTATCAACTCCGGTTTGCCTGCCAAATTTCCACCGTGCATTTCGAGTTCGTATCGAACAGTTTCATAAGCCTGCATCGGATCTTCCTGCGTGATATCCACCAAATGAATCAACGAACTGCAACGTTCCACATGTGCTAAAAATCTATCACCAAGACCGCGACCTTCATGTGCACCGTCAATCAATCCGGGAATATCCGCGAGGACAAATTCACCCGCGCGAGAATAAACGACACCGAGTTGCGGAATTAAAGTCGTAAACGGATAATCCGCGATTTTCGGCTTGGCGCGCGTCGTTGCCGATAGGAAAGTAGACTTTCCGGCGTTCGGCAGACCGACCAATCCGACATCTGCGATAAGTTTCAACTGCAACCACACCCAAAGTTCTTCGCCCTCGGTACCCTTGTCCGCTCTGCGTGGAGCTTGGTTAGTGGATGATTTGAACTTTGTGTTACCGCGACCGCCAATTCCGCCCTTTGCAATTAACACGCGCTGACCTTCTTTGACGATATCCGCGAGAACCATTTCTCCGCTTTCGTCCAGAATTTCCGTTCCGACAGGTACTTTCAATATTAAATCTTTTCCGTTTGCGCCGTAGCAATTGCTGCTGCCGCCATTTTCTCCGCGTTCAGCCTTGAAATGCTGGGCGTATCTGTAATCAATGAGAGTGTTCAAGTGATTGCCACCTTCAAAATAGATGTTGCCACCGTTACCGCCATCACCACCGTCCGGACCGCCGTATTCGATATACTTTTCCCTCCTGAAGCTCAGGCATCCGTTACCGCCATTACCGGCTTTCAGAAAGATTTTTGCCCTGTCCAGAAATTTCACTTACGCTCTCCACTAAACAACAGAAAGGTATCATATTTCAGCAAGGAAATATAGGGAGGTGGTTTGGAATGTAACAAATCACCACTCCAGCCAATGGAAGAAAACGTGTTTTTATGTGGTTTTACCCTAAAACTGCAAAAAATTTCTAAAATATTTGACAAGGAGGGAGGGGGGTATGTTATACTGACAATAGTTTTTGGATGTTTCGTATAGTATTTGGTTTGTGGTTTGAGCTTTTTGTAAGTTCTAACTACCAGCTTTGTGCATGCGAAATTAGTTTGATGTAGAAAAGAAAGGAGCAAAATATAAAAACATCAAAATATCTGTTATCAGCTGCTATTGTGGCGATGTTCGCTTTTGGTAATATGTA
The DNA here is from genome assembly GCA_024696365.1 of Alphaproteobacteria bacterium. GTDB lineage: Bacteria > Pseudomonadota > Alphaproteobacteria > UBA3830 > UBA3830 > JAILGW01. The sequence goes on from JAILGW010000100.1 coordinate 7,748, forward strand.
TGCAACAGCACA
>JAILGW010000007.1 GCA_024696365.1 Alphaproteobacteria bacterium
GGTAGTTCCGTTAGCACCATTCAGACGTACGAAATAAACGCCGTCGTTCAGATTGCGAACGTTGATTTGAGCGTTGTCATTCATAGTAGTGCTGAAAACAACTTGACCCAGCATGTTGATGATCTCAACCGTATTATAACCATTGGCATTCACGTTCAGAATGCTGGTGGCAGGATTCGGGTAGATGCTGACGTTGTTGGCAGCTGCTTCGTTTTCAGCGATACCAATGCCTTGGGCGATTTCGATATCATCCAAATTCAACCAGAATGCATCGGTGCAATTGAAGTGACGGAAAGCAATGTAGATGTTCTGACCGGCGTAATCATTCAAATCAACGGTTTTTTGTTTCCATGCACCTTGATCTCTCGGACCGCCGTTGGCATCCATGGTCTCTTCATAAATCAATTGGAATTCTGAAATTTCAGGAGTCGTAGTGGAAATATATACACCGTAATGTTCTTCCGGATAACCAGCGTCTTGTGCATTCAGCCAGAAAGTCATGCCTGTACCGGCAGGGATATTCACCACTTGCGGAGTAATCAGCCAGTTATCAGGGGTAAGAGCACCTACATTATTGATGTAGGAGGCAGAGGAGATCAAGCCAGAGCCCGTATGCGCCTCAAATCCATTAGTAACCGGACTTTCAGCATCCCAAGTGTATGAGTCACCATCAGCATCAATAAGTTGCCAGCAGGGGTCGAGCGCGTCCTCAAAATCTTCTGAGAAAGGAACCGTAACGCCATCGCAAGAGACAGCAGAACCAGTCAAATTAACAGTAGCGGTCAGTGTACCGTCGGTCAGTGTCAACGTACCATTGTCGGTAGTGGCTGTGGTAGGAGCATATCTGACATACAGTGCGGCATTGGCGAGTGAAGTAGTAGGAGCGGGTATAGTGGCCGTGGTGCCGAAAGTAGTGCCATCAGCTGAAACTTCAAACGGGGCGGCTACCGTGGCGGTAACGGCTTCAGTAATGCTGATCAATTCAACATCAACTTGTTGCGGAGCGGAAACGACGCCTGCAATCACTGTTCCGAAATCAACAGCGGTGGGAGTGACATTAATCGTGGGAACCGCGGCGAACACAGAGAAGTTGGTGATATACAGATAGTACATATCCGCATCGGATTCTGCATGGATGGCGATTTTGTAGTTGCCGGTATATTGCGACAAATCCAGATTCAGAGTGGTAGCAGTGGGTGAGGTGACTGTGATTTGAGGTTGGATTTCAGTATAGGTGCCGTTTTGCAAGAGGGATACTGAGAATTTTTCCGGATAGGTGCTACTTGCGCAGGCATAATCGAATCTGCAGATTTCATTGCCGGTAAGGGCGAATTCAGGAGAAATCAACCAATCGTCTGCGGCGCTGGCGCTATTCCAACGGTATTCTGCATCAGGGGTTTCAGTGTCGAATGACCAAGTATAGCCATCACCGTTTTCGTCAATGATTTGCCAGCAGATGAGTTGGCTTTCATCGCTGAAGTTGCAGTTGTACGGGAACTCGGTGATAGTGTTGCACTCAATGCTTTCGCCAATAACGGTGAAGGATGCGCTTGCAGTGCCGGCAGTCAGGGTAACGATGCCTTCATCAACACCACCCACAGTAGGTTCGAAGTTAACATAAAGTGTGCCGCCAGCAGCCGGAAGGTTGGCCGTAGTAGAGAAGTTGGTACCATCGGAAGAAACGCTGAACGGAGCAGCGGTGGAGACTGTGATAGTGGAGGGGAGGTTGTAACCGGATACCAGATTGGTTTGTGCCGGGAAAACACCGCCCACAGGGCCGACACCGAAATCGATGGCCGTATCGACAACCGTAATCAATTCGCCGATAACTGCAGTAGCTGAAGCCGGAAGCCCGTTCCCTTCGCTAGTAACGGCATAAACGGTGTAATTGTATCTGCCGACAGCTGTAACATTGTCAACATAAGAGATGGCGCCGCCAACAGTAGGATTGGACCAAGTGTTGATGGTTGCGCCGTCTCTGGTGAGGACGATTTGATCGATGGAGGTGAGCGGGTCATTGCCTACAGTTACGGTCGGGTTGGTCCAAGAGATGTTGGCGCTCAGAGACTGTCCGTTGGGGGTAACGACAAAAGCAGTCGGAGCGGCAGCGAGATCCGGATTGGAGATGGTCTGGGTAGCAAAGCCGGAAGCCTGATCGGCGAATTCACCAATCATGGTGCCGGTGTTGTTGTCCAAGTCAAGAGCATACAATTGGGCGGCATAGTCATCGGCATTGTAAGCTGCCCAGTAAGGGATATTCTCCTCACGATCCATAGCCATATCCTGACCATAGTTTACTGTAAAGCCGCTAACCCACAAGGTGGTCAAATCGCCCGTTGAGGGATTCAACTCGCTGATACCATCAATTTCGGCATCGATGACTAAGAAACGACCATCGTTGGTAATGGTCATACCTAACAGGAAGTTGGTGGAGTTGACAGCGACAACTTGGGTTTCAGTACCAGTGGTCAAGTCAATGGTGTAGAGAACCGCAGACGAACCTAACGACAAACCATAAACCAAGCCATCGGCTGGATTGTAGGCGATAGCACCGCTATTGTTGCCAGAAGCAATCTGGCTCACGGTACCTGTGGCAGGGTCGATACTGAGCAAAAGACCACTTGTGGAGGTTGCGCCATAATACATGCCGTTAAAATATTCGCATGAATTCAGGAACTCAGGAGCAGTAGCGAAAGAAGTGGTGGCAGCGGGAGTGCCCAACTGGAAAGTGTTGATGTCAGTAGCAAACGTGGCAATCGAAGGTGAAGTCAGACTTCTCATTGGCTCCACAGAAGTCTGATGCGGATGTTGGCTTCGGGCCGGAGCAGGACCAAAACTGTTCTGTGCCATAAGCGTGGAAACGCACAAAAAGCACAAAATCAATGCGTTGAATAATTTTTTCATAGGAATTTTGTTTTGGTTAATAATATGGTTGAAAATTTTATTCCCTCTGTAAAAAAACGTGCAAAAAACACTAATTAAAAGTGTGCAAATATACACATTTTTTCAGAATTCGCCATTTTCTAATGTTAATTATTCCAAAAAAAAGATTAAAAACAATTCATTGATAATCAGCAATACACAAAGGAAACAGCGAATCGGTTCTCTGGCCACTATTCACGATGTAACCAAACCTTGTGATTTCGGATTCCATCCTTGGTAACCAAACGGACTATATAGATGCCATCGCTGACATTCACATCGAACCGCTGGGAGCCAGAGGCACCAACGCGCTTCGCAATCCTTCTGCCCTGCGCATCGTAAACCTCAATCTGACGAATCTCCACCAGATTTTCATTGCGAATATAAACAGTATTTCCAACAGCATAAACCGATATGTTCTCCCGCTCCGCCTCCTCAACGCCCGTAGATTCGAAGTAGGCAATAATTGTGTGATTATCATCCAGATTTTCAAATACATAGGTGGAAGAATTGCCCACGCTGACTCCATCCACCTCCACATCACGGATGCGATAGTCTGGGAACGGCATGATGGTATAGGTTACCGTCTCGCCCGCTTCGTAAATGTGCGAACCGTTCGGCGTGATGTTCCCCGCATCAATAGGATCCACTGAAGAGGTAATCATATATTGATTGATGGCGAAAATCACTTCAAGTGTGTGATCTCCAACAATATCAACCAAGGTATAGCTGTCGTTCGCCGGCATGCCCAAACTAACCCCATCCAACAGGATTTCCTGCGTGAACCAATTTACATCGGGTGCGAAGCTGAATGTCTGATTCTCACCGCAAACCACTCGAACCGTATCCGAGGGCGTCACACTCCCCTGCCCCTGCGTAGTGACAATCACTTGGTAACTTATAGAACTGAAGAATGCGACCACTTGATAATCAGAATGTACGTCAAAAATTTCATATAAAAACGTCGTATCTGCCAAGCGACCGTTCACAAACAAGGAGTCCATTTGGGAACAAGCAAATTGAGGAATTTCAAGCTGAATGTCCTCTCCACATCCAACAGAAATCTCATCTCCAAACGAAAGCTCACCATCCAAATACACACTCAGAGAAGCCGAAAACGTATCCAATGCAAAGACCGCACGCAGAGTGTGATTTTCCGTCACGTTGGTAAAGGTGTAGGTATCGGCAAGTGCTACAATCTGGCCGTCAACAATCAGTGAATCAAGATGATAGCAATCGTTTGCAGAAATCGAAACCGTGGCGTCGCCGCCATGCGCCACGGTGGCGGAAGTCGGAGAAACAGAGCCGCCCTCGCTGGCGGAAGAAACAATCTCATACTCGTAAATCGCAAATACCGGACGAATGCTATGATTTTCCGATACATCCGTGAAGGAATAGGTGGGCATCGGCGTTACGCTCGCGCCATCCACCAACAGACTGTCAAGATAGTATCCCTCGTTCGGTGTAATAGTGTAAGTAATTGATTCTCCGCAATTCACAACGCTCTCGCCGATAGGTGAAATTTCACCGTTCGCAGCAGAAACCGCTGTAATCGTGAACTCGTCAACGGCAAAGACCGCACGCAACGTATGATTTTCCGTCACATTGGCAAAGGTGTAGGTATCGGCAAGTGCCACACTCTGCCCGTCAACAATCAGTGAATCAAGATGATAGCAGTCGTTGGCAGATACCGTAATCGTTGCGTTGCCGCCATATTCCACAGTGGTAGAAGTCGGGGAAACG
>JAILGW010000030.1 GCA_024696365.1 Alphaproteobacteria bacterium
GCTGTAATGAGTAAATACTCAGACCAAGTAGGCGGACCTCCCTACTCTTCGTTGACGCCCCAAAGGTCTTCTTTTTTCATCCAGCCTTTAATTTTATGAGTTTCTACTTTTATCCAGCCATTGTCTTTTTTCAAAATTCTGACGATGACATTTTTTTCAACTCTAGCGATTGGTTGAGATTTTGACGCATACTTGTAAAGCAACGCAGAATCATTAATGACGATAGCGGTATTTTTGCGGGAAAGCATATTCTGATGGACCCAGCCTTCTGTACCATCTACATATCGCACTTTCCGCCATTGATTAAATTCCGCGACCAAAATCATCGGCAAATCAGGCATCAGAAAAACCCAACTCACAGGGTACTCTGTACCCGGACCGACTCGCATATTGACTTCAGATGATTTCAAACTTACAAAAGGCGAAGCATATATTGTGTTTGTAACGCAGCAAAGCAACACGGCACAAAGTAAGCGTTTCATATATAAAGACTTCTCAAATAACAACCCAGATGATACCACAAACATCGCAGATGACAAAATTTTTATTGCAATATAAAAATACATTTACAAACCAAAGCACATCCCTTTGATAATGGCTTTGGTCATTTTTAACGTTCGAATCACCGTACATTTTGGTAGTTTCAACGTCATCGAAATGATATCGTTACTTGATAGCAGTTGCAGGCGATTATGAAAAAGAGAATTGTGGGAATTATTTCAGTGTTTACGTTACTCGCGGTAGGGTATATCACATATTTAGATAGACTGGATCCGTGGGCTGATTTTAAGCAAAAAACGAAAAATTACTTCAATAGAAACAGACAATTGAATCAATTGGAAGCAACTCTAAAAAATATTAAAAACACCAATGTGGATGTGATTCATGAGGGGGAAGAATTTGATAAGTTTGTTGCTAATTGCTGGATGTTCAGCAAAGCGCTTTTAAAATTTTCCGAAGAAATTATGCAGTCGGAATGTCATGAATCCTCGAAGACACAAGTTTTGCAAATGTCTCAAGATATTTGTGTCATCGCGAAAAAGTTGCCAAAACGTCTTATTGAATTGAGTCAACCGACAGTCGCTGATACAACTTGTCTTACTATTTTTTATGAATATCTCGAAATAGAAGTAATGGCTAAAATGAATAGTATCGCCTTCGATAACTCCTGCAATACCCTTAAAAGAGTCGAACAGAAACTACAGGGAATCGTCGATTTATTAAACGAACAAAATGACAGTGATATTTACGTCAATACAATCGAGGGAATAGGATATGATTGTCCGAAGTTAATGGAGCAATTGCATAAAAAATTGGTCGCGACTGACTGTTACGAAAAAATCAAATCCACGCATAAGGCTAAAAAACTATTAGACTATATTCGCAAATGCATAAATAACAATTCCGTTTTTCGCATTGCAAAATAGTATCTTTCGGAACTACGCATAATATCTGCGATCAGTCCTCAACGGTTGCCTAGGTTGAAGTTCATTGGACGGAAGTAGAGGAAGAGCGGCTTTTTTTGTATCCTTAATCTCGCAACCGTCTCTTGGAAGGTAATGCTGTGCATTAACGGGCAATTCCAAAAACACTATTACAACACAAACAACCAAACGAATCATGTACAGCTATTTACATAGCCTTAATAATAGCTTCGGTCATTTTCTTTGCATCGCCGAGTAGCATCATCGTATTTTGTTCGTAGAACAGTTCGTTGTCGATTCCAGCATATCCTGTTCCCATGGACCGTTTCAAAAACAATACAGTTCTTGCCTTTTCGACTTCGAGAATCGGCATGCCGTATATCGGGCTGGACGGATCGTTTTTTGCTGCTGGATTTGTGACATCGTTTGCCCCAACGACGTAAGCCACATCGCAAGTCGCAAAATCTCTGTTAATTTCATCGAGTTCAAACACATCTTCATACGGAACATTCGCTTCTGCCAGTAAGACATTCATATGTCCAGGCATACGTCCCGCAACAGGGTGAATTGCGTATCTGACAGTCGTGCCATTTTTCTTCAAAATATCGCCTAATTCTTTCAATGCATGTTGTGCTTGAGAAATCGCCATACCATATCCCGGAACGATAATTACCGAACTTGCGTTTTTCAATATGAATGCTGCATCCTCTGCTGCTCCTTGCTTGAATGGCTTTGCTTCAGATGATGATTTTGCAGCTGACGCAGGTGTACCCGCCGTGAAAATAACGTCAGGAAGAGAACGGTTCATGCCTTTACACATAATGTAGCTCAGAATCGCACCACTTGCTCCGACGAGTGCGCCGGTTATAATCAACAAATCATTTTGCAATGTAAATCCGATACCGGACGCTGCCCAGCCGGAATATGAGTTCAACATGGAAACGATAACCGGCATATCAGCTCCGCCTATAGGAACAATCAGTGTTGCGCCGAATATCAATGACAATACCGTGAGGATAATAAATGCGGGAACACTTTCTGTGCAGATAAAATAAACTAATAATGCAACAATGGAAGCTGCAATACATGTGTTTACGCTAAGTGGAATGTAGTTACTCTTATATGTTCCTTGTAATTTCAGGAATGCTACGAATGAGCCCGTGAACGTTATTGCACCAATTGCTGAGCCGAGTCCCATTTCTATCAGGCTAGAAGTGAATATGCCGTTTTCTCCGGAAATATTAAATAAAGCGGGAGCGAAACACGCTGAAAACGCTATCAAAACAGCCGCAAGTCCAACAAGACTATGAAAACCTGCGACCATTTGAGGTAATGCAGTCATTGAGACTTTTTTAGCAATAAAAATTCCTATACTGCCACCAATAGCAACAGCCGTCAGAATGAACCATATTTCAGATACATCAATCGACATGTAAACCGCCAAACAAGCAAACGCCATGCCGAAAATACCGCACAAATTACCGGCTCTTGAAGTTTCAGCTGAAGACAACTTCTGCAAAGCGAGAATAAAACAAACTGCCGCAATTAAGTAAAGAATCTCTGTCATCTGAAACCTATTTCTTTTGGAACATACTTAACATTCTGTGTGTGACGGTAAATCCGCCGAATATATTAACTGACGCGAGTACAATCGCGATAAATCCGAAAATCCTTGTGTAGCCGAAAAGCGACTGAGCCGCCGCGAAAAAAGCTCCGATAATTATAACGCTGGAAATCGCGTTAGTAACTGACATCAGAGGTGCATGTAAAGCTGGTGTTACCTTCCAAACGACATAGTATCCGACGAAGCATGCCAAAATAAAAACGGTAATGCCATGTATTCCACCTGCAGAAGCAGATTTCAACAGCTCCGTTAGCCAAGTTAAACTTTCCGAAAACACACAACATTCCATATCGTTTTTTCCTTACATAACACAAGTTCGGCGGGAGTATAACAGAAAACAGGTTAATTGTTTATAGATAAAAATTTATCTGCGTCGATTCCCGCGATACATCCTTGTCCTGCTGATACCACTGCTTGCCTGTAAGTCGGGTTGCAGACGTCCCCTGCGACAAAAACGCCCTCGACAGAAGTTTTAGAACTGAGAGAATCTTTGATGATATAACCGCTATCGTCTGTTTTCAGTTGCCCGACAAAAATAGAAGTGGCAGGTTGATGGCCGATAGCGACAAAAACTCCATCTACCGGCATTTCAGACATTTCATTTGTTTGAGTATTTTGCAGAGACAATCCCGTAACTTTTTCGTCATTACCGATGATATCGCGAACTTCCGTGTTCCACAGGATCTTTATTTTTTCATTTACAAACAGACGCTGTTGCATAATTCGTTCTGCGCGCAAAGTATCACGTCTGTGTATTAAAGTCACATGTTGAGCGAAATTCGTCAGATAAAGTGCCTCTTCGACGGCGGTATTGCCTCCTCCGATAACAGCGACTTCTTTATTACGGAAGAAAAATCCGTCACAAGTTGCGCATGCCGAAACACCACGTCCGACATACTTGGTTTCACTATCCAATCCGAGCCATTTTGCGTTTGCACCTGTTGCGATAATTACCGCCTTGCTTTCATAAACAGCTGATTCACCGAAACATTTAAATGGACGCTGCGAAAAATCAACTCGATTTATAACATCGTACACTATATCCACGCCGACTTTTTCAGATTGAAGACGCATTTTTTCCATTAGTTCAGGACCAGAAATCGGATCGGCAAATCCCGGATAATTTTCGATGAAAGAAGTAATGATTAGTTGCCCCCCCTGTTGAGTCCCCGTTAATAATACAACTTTTCGTCCTGCGCGAGCTGCATAAATAGCAGCGGTATATCCCGCAGGTCCGCTTCCTATAACCAATACATCAATCACATTTATTCTCCCAAAACACCTCTGATGTTATCATTGAAATTCTTCGCCTGCTAATATTTTTTTCATTGCGTCTGTATAACTGCCGTCATCTTCATGAACAACAATTCCATGAGCAATTTTCATATCGGATTTTCGCCCTTTTTTCCCCGTTACAATTACACGTTTTGCGTCTGTATCCAGTTTTGAGTAAATAGGTACAATTGTAATATCTCCCAAAGATGGCATAACCGATTGTAGAATATCACCTGTGCGAGACGCATTGTGTACTATCGAAAATATTCCGCCATTTTTCAATTTCTTAATGCAGAATGTAATCCACTTGCCTAATTCTATCGTTTCAAAGTTTGCTAACTGTTTTTTCCCAGAAATTCTCGAAGCTTCTTTTTTAAAGAACGGAGGATTAGTCACAATCTGATCGAAATCCTCCCGCTGAGTAAAAGCGCGAACATCCTCCACGTTACAGTTAATGACGTTAATATCACACGAATTCAGTTCAGCGTTTTGTTTACACAGTCGACACATTTCCTCATCCAAATCAATGGCCGTTATCTGAGCGGAGGGTTCTTTGTTTTTTAATATTAGCGAAATAGCACCAACTCCACAGCCAGCATCGAGAATTTTCTGATTAGGTTTTACATGAACGCACGCCGCAAGCAATATCGGATCAATTGCCACACGATAACCGTTTTTTGGCTGCAGCAATTTTATTTTTCCGTTCAGAATGTAATCTTGTGTAAACTCGTCCATAATGTTATCAATTTTTTACAAGGTGATATTAACATTGTGATGTCCATTTACGAAGAAATAAAACAGTTTCAATTTAATATCGATGCAATTATTGCCGAAAGACTACAAGAATTTGAGTTTATCGGACGATATTTGAGCGCATCTCAGGGAAAAAGATTGCGATCGAAAATCTACTGGCTGGCATGTAAAATTCTAAACGAAAATCCCTCAGCTAAAATCGCCGCAGCATTTGAAATGTTGCATCAGGCAACTCTGATGCATGACGATGTTTTAGATAATGCCAATATTCGCCGAAATATCAAAACGCTATCCGCAGAAAAAGGCAGCAATTTCAGTATATTAGCAGGAGATATTCTTTTATCGAGCTGCATGAGATTAATAGCAGAGGAACGCTCTTTTCCATTGATAGATTTGTTTTCGGAATTAGCATTCAATCTGATTCAAGGAGAGCTTAAGTGCCAAAACATGTCATTGTCGTCGTCTATAGATGAGTACAAGCAAAACGCTTATCTGAAAACAGGGTGTTTTTTCGAGTCAATAATAAGAAGTGTAAAATCTCAAGACAATCCACTTATAGAATTCGGACACGAATTTGGTATTTTCTTTCAGATGGCAGATGATTATAAAGACTATTTTTGTACAGCAACTACAACAGGTAAAAAGCAATTTCAGGACTTAATGTCTCGAACAGTTACTTTTCCGATAATTGTCGCATATGAACACGCTGACGAAAAAGAGCGTAGGAAAATCCGAGAATTTTTTGAGGGGAATGGAGAAATGGCAAATGTCGTTGCAACCGCCAATAGAAACAAAGAAAAAATCCTCGAAACATTAAGAACACAAAAATCAATGGTAATAACTTCTCTAGAACAAGTAGAGGGCTCTTCGCACAAAGAAAAACTTTCTCGATTGATTGACTTAACATACTGAAATACGCCAGAATAAAAACATAATATTTTATTAAATTAACCAAGTATTAAACATTACTTCGTATAATGTGCCGGGCAACAGAAGATGCGTTATGAAAAATATTTTGAAAAAATTGTTGATAGCTACAATTTGCGTAATGCCGACGTCTTTCACAGATTGCTTAAAAACGTAGATGTAGTTATTGATCTATCAACCACAAAAACTACTTTAACAGTTTCTCCTATTCCAATGGCAATCGAAAAGAAAGATGAAGAGTCAGCGACACTTGATTTTTTAAGGCATAGCGAAACAACATGGAATACCGATGGGAAAATACAAGGCAATTCACAAGAAGGGCTAGTTATTCTTAACCATGAACTGCTTGCGGCAGCGGCCTGTAGAGCATTTCCTCCTAAATGCACACCCGATAACATGACATCCCCAGATGTGCATGTATTCGATGCTGCGTACTCAGGTAATAACGGAAGAACGCATCTAACTATGCAAGTTTTAACAGGAGATTTGCTTGGAGAAAATTGTCAAAAAGATGCTCGTTTTAACGAGCAATCTCTTGGTTGTTTAGAAGGGTTATCCAAGGATGAAGTGATAAAACATCCTGAATTCAAAAAAATGCTAAAATCTCCTACCTACAGAATTTCCGCAGTCCCAGATAGTATGATAGCAGAAACCGGCGAAGAAGTAATACGAAGAATGCTCTCAGGAATTGCTGAAGTGGCGCATAAAAACGCCGGGAAAAATGTCGCTATTTGCTGTAGCCAATGTTCAATGAATTGGTTGTACAGATGGTTGTGCCAAGACTATACAAAAGTATTAGAAATACCGAACCTGGGGACGATTTGTTGTAGATATTATATTGCTACAAATGAAATACAGCTCATCGCAGATGGTGTTTTACCATTTACTACTGCTGTGGAAAAGTTAAGAACTATGCCATTGGTCTGTCCGAAATAACGAAGCCAAGTGTTCGATACGCAATAGCCGCCGACTTACTATACTGATATA
>JAILGW010000037.1 GCA_024696365.1 Alphaproteobacteria bacterium
TTGCGGAAAAAATTAGAGCAACTGCAGGCGAATCAGTCAAACACCACTAAGCGAACAGAAGTGACAGACGAGGATATTGCAACAGTGGTTTCTCGTTGGACTGGAGTTCCGGTTGAAAAAATGCTGATGGGAGAAAAGCAAAAACTTCTGTCAATTGAGGATGAGTTGAAAAAGTCGGTCGTTGGGCAAGATGAAGCTATAGAGGTAATTGCCGATTGTGTGCGTCGTTCGCGTGCGGGAGTTTCCGATCCAAATCGCCCGATTGGCTCGTTTTTGTTCCTCGGTCCGACTGGTGTCGGTAAGACGGAATTGTCCAAGGCGTTGGCGCAATTCTTGTTTGATGACCGAAGGAACATCGTGCGAATTGATATGTCGGAGTATATGGAAAAGTTTTCCGTGTCGCGATTGATTGGTGCACCTCCGGGATATGTCGGCTATGAGCAAGGTGGAGAACTTACAGAGGCGGTAAAACGTCGTCCGTATTCCGTTGTGTTATTCGACGAAATCGAAAAAGCGCACAGCGATGTTTTCAATATTTTGCTGCAAGTCTTGGATGAAGGACATCTGACTGACGGTTTGGGACGCAATATCAATTTCAAGAATACCATCATAATATTGACATCCAACTTGGGGGCGGAATTCTTTCAAGACTCTGATATGCCGAAAAATGACGTTAAAGCTCACGTAATGCAAGCCGTAAAGTCAGCTTTCCGTCCTGAACTGATAAACAGATTGGACGAGATAGTCGTGTTTAACAGCCTGCACAAAGAGAATATCAGCAAAATCGTCGATATTCAGTTGAACGAACTCGAAAAACGGTTGGAGGATAAGCATATCAAGATTTCGATAGACGATAAACTGAAGGAACATTTGTGCGCGGTGGGATACGACCGCAATTACGGAGCGCGTCCGCTAAAACGGGTTATACAGAAAGAGCTGTACGACTTGATTGCACGCGAAATAATTTCAGGAACGATAAAAGAAAACTCCACAGTTAAAGCTGTCTACAAAAACGATAAAGCCGAGATTGAGGTGGAGTAGATACTCCTTCATTTTACCAAATATCGCAAATCAATTGGGGATATTCTGCCAAATATCCTCAATTGATTATACGTATTCTGGAAAATTGTTTGAAATTTTTATCGCTTTATCTGCTCAACAAGAACGGATGTTGCACTTCATGCTTGAATGGGTGCCTAATTTTTAATGTGGTGCCATTATGTAGAGAACCAATCACTTTAGGCAAATGTTTTTTGGAATTTTTGTTTTTTTCTAGTAAAAACAAAGAACTAACTGTAAAGTCTCTTGGTGATTACCACACTTTTTTACAAAAAAGAGATATGCATTAAGAGCACTTCTTGGCTTTCCATTTTTTGAACATTCGCGGGATGTCTTCGCCTAAATTTTGTATCTCCGTTGGAATTTCCGCGAACCATTTCAAGTCATTGGATTCTTGCGAAATCTTTATGGCGTCATCAGCATCAGTTGTTCGTAGAAGAAACCTTACATCAAAGTGATAATGGGGCGGAGTATTTCGATATGCCTCGATTAAATGAACATCTATGTCGAAAATTTCACTGGAAACCAGTTCTATATTTTCTAATCCAGACTCTTCTTTTGCCTCTTTTATAGCGACTTGTTGCAAATCCTCGCAGCCATCTGCATGCCCTCATGTTTGCAACCATAATCCTATTTTTTTATGAAGAGTAAGCAAAAACTTTGTTCCATCTCTGTTTTCCAGCCAGCTAGAACCGGTAAAGTGACCAATTGACAGCGAGCGCTCGAAGCAATCTGAATGCTCATCTAAGAAATTTAGCATTTGTAACTTGGATTTGATTTCGTCTTCGTCTGACGGGTGATAATTTTCCAGTTGTTGCTTCAAAAGTTTTCTATGCATTCTATATCTCGTTTTTATGAATATTCCTATGATTACAGAGATAGGTCAAGTGATGGTTAGTATGGTTTGAAATAAAATAATCGTTTTTGATATACTGCCAGTGAAATTTGAAAGGGGAGTATGATGAAACACTACAAAAGTTGGTTTGCGGTTGGAATTTTAGCTTTATTCATTGGATGTGCGAGTTCTGATTTCGAGTCGTACCGTCCAAGCATCGTCTATGAATATGTTGATAATATCGCTCATGTTGAGCAGTTATTGGCGAATTCGCTTAAACAGTACGAATCGCATGAAATTTTGGTAGTGTTCGATTTCAATTATACTCTAATGTATCCGCTTGAACCTTGCCTGCACACTAACAACATTCATTTGTATAAGAAACTTTTCAAGGAAATGTTAAAGAAACTTTCACATGTAGAAGCTGATAAATTTTTGACAGGGTTAATGACGACTAGAAATCAGGCGCTAGTTAATCAAAATCTTCCGCTGTTTTTAAAGCAACATAAAGATGTGAATTTCCTGGTCTGTTCAAGTTCTTTGAAAAATAATATCGATGCGTATTTGAATTTGCTTGCTACAAATGGAGTTAGCATAAAAAATCATTACGGTTTGCCAGAATTTGAGTTTAACGAGTTTAAATCTTATGCTGTTGGGCGTCCGATCTATAAAAATGGGGTTATCCTAACAAATAGAGAAGAAAAAGGGGCAGTCCTAAACAGTTTTTTGAACAAGCTTTTCAAAAAGCCGAAACTGGTGATTTTTGTGGATAATAGTCCTAAAAAGTTGGATTCTATTAAAGAACTTGCAAGTACATTACCAGATACAAAATTTGTAATCGTCGAATATTCTGAGTATAAAACGAAAAATATTCCGCAGGTTTCTGCTGAGGCGTTTAGAAAATACTGGGAACATCAATTGCAATTGTTCAAACAGCGTGAACGATAGTTTGCCATGGTTTTTGCATTAGTATTTTTCACGTATTGTTATCGTTGCTTTCGTGATATACTATTGCACGCTACGTGAGGTGAGTATGATTATACTTGATTTTGAGAAGCCTATTTTTGAGCTGGATGCAAAGATTAAAGAATTGAAAAAGCTCAACACAGGTGATTTGAGTATCATTGAGGACGTTAAGCGTTTGGAGAATAAACAAAAAAAACTCCTAAAACAAATTTACGCTGAATTAACGCCATGGCAGAAAGTTCAAGTTGCTCGTCATCAAGAACGACCTCAAACGTCAGATTATATCAATGCTTTAATTGATGATTTTGTCCCGCTGGCAGGCGATCGTGCCTTTGGAAATGATTTGGCCATTACAGCTGGCATCGGAAAATTCAAAGGAGTTGCCGTTGCAGTTCTCGGGCATGAAAAAGGCAAAGACACGGAAGGTCGTATCCGTCATAATTTCGGAATGCCTCACCCGGAGGGATACAGAAAAGCTTGTCGCATTATGGATATAGCAGATAAATTCAAATTGCCTCTGTTAACTTTTATCGATACAGCGGGCGCTTATCCCGGAGTAGGAGCTGAAGAGCGCGGACAGGCAGAAGCTATTGCTAAGTGCATAGAAAGATCGTTGCAGTTTAAAAATCCAATAGTCGCAACCGTAATAGGTGAGGGGGGATCAGGCGGAGCTGTTGCACTGGCTGTTGCCAATTCTATTTTGATGCTTGAACATGCGACATATTCGGTTATTTCTCCTGAAGGGTGTGCGTCTATTTTGTATAGAAATCCGGAGAAGGCTGAAGATGCAGCAAATGCGTTAAAACTAACAGCTCAAGACTTGCTGCGTTTTAAAATGATAGATGATATTATTGAGGAACCGTTAGGTGGGGCACACAGAAACCCATCGGCAACGATTAAAGCCGTTGGTGATAGAATAAAGGTTGCGTTATTAAATTTGGCTAATGTTGCAGATTTGAAATCGCATAGAAACGAGAAGTTTTTGGCGTTTTGCCGAAACTGAAAAGGAAAAATAAATTATGTTTAAGTTTGATGCTGAAAAATACAGCCCTGTTCTGGGAGCTGTCGGAAATGTCTTGACTTGGTACAATTTCGCGCTCTTTATGCCGTTTTTGCATATCATTTCCAAGAGTTTTTTCCCTCTGGAAAATGAGATTTACAGAGAGGTGTTGAGTTTCCTTGCTTTATCTGTCGGATTATTCATCCGTCCACTTGGGGCCGCTATATTCGGTCCGATAGGAGATAAATTCGGAAGGCAGAAGGCGATTTCATTGTCTATTCTGTTAATGGCTGTTCCGACTTTGTGTATCGGATTGTTGCCTGATTACAATCAGATAGGCATTTGGGCGCCAATTTTATTGGTCTTATGTAGGGCATTGCAGGGAGTTTCAATGGGCGGAGAATATACTGCGGCAATGGTCCATTTGGTAGAAAAGGCTCCTGTGCATAGACGTGGATTTTACGGAAGTTGGTCTGATGCCGGCAGTCAAGTCGGGGTACTCATGGGATGTGGTGCTTTGGTTTGGCTTGACAGCTGTTTTTCTCAAGAGGAAGTCTATTCTTTCGCGTGGAGAATTCCGTTTCTATGTGCTGTAGTTCTGATTCCTTTTGCATTCTTCACGCCGAATAAGCAAGAGACAAAAAAGAAAAAGGAAAAAGAGTCATTGGTAAAAATGCTTCTCGATCATAAAAAGGAAGTCGGATGTACAATTTCGGTAACAGCATTCAGCGCAGTGGCTTTCTATACGCTGTTGACTTTCTTCCCATATTTCTTAGTGTCTAAGGAAATATTAACTCTAAGAGAAGCAACATTATGCAGCACTTGGGCCAATATCACTATAATATTTGTTATATTAGGGGCAGGATATTTGTCGGATTACTTCTCACGAAAACCATTTTTGATAATCGGGATAGTAGGCGTGACAATTGCCGCCTATGTCATGTTCTTACTACAGATCAAAGATTTCTGTTATTGGATGGCGTTGCACGTGGCTTATGGCTTCTTTATCAGTGTTTATTATTCGTGTCGAGCTGCATTTTTTGCAGAGGCTTTTCCGGCGAAAGTCAGGTGTACTGCAGTGTCATTGTCGCTTAGTATCGCACAGGCGATATTCGGTGGTTTAACTCCAGTAGTTATGAGTTATTTAACATCGTGTTCATTGAAAATAGTTTCAGTAATTCCGATTACGTTTGTCGCAATTATAGCTATTTATGCATTAACTCTGTTGAAAGATAGGACAGGGGAAAAATTGGTGTAATTTAAAAAATTTACGTTATTTTAACTTTTTCTCTATAGTATAAGCTACGTAGTTATTTTAGAGAGGACGTTATGAAAGCTACGATCATCCTGTGTGTCGTTTTATTTTGTGTCGTATGGTTAATGCACAGACCTTCTATTGCTCATGGTTGCGACAAATTGACGTGCAAAGTCGGTGAAATTTTAGAATGGGCACTGGTTGCACAAGTGATGATAATCATAAATAAATTACTTTTTTAGAGAGCTGATCAATATACAAATTCTTCAACGCAGGCTTGTGCGAATTTAAAACGAAAATTCTTTTTAAGCCTGTGTTGCTTTTTTGAAAGCCTTGCGTATTTTTTCTGCTCGAGTTAGAGCTTCTACTTCTGTAAGTTTACGCATTTCCATTCCCCAAACAGTTTCTGGCCACAATGAATCATCCTTAGTTCTGCATATTATGTGTATATGTAATTGTGGGCATTTATTTCCAATTGCTGCCACGTTTAATCTGTCACAAGGGAAAATGTCCTCCATAATATTTGAGGCTAGATTAATTTCTTTTATTAATTGGAATTGCTGTTGTTCAGATAGATGATTGATTTGCAGAATATTTGGAATCCTCGGAATTAATAGTATCCACGGAAATTCTTTATTTTCCATAACAACAGAGCAGAGAGGCAATTCTGTGATTAGCTCTTTCTTTTTAAAAGTATCAAGAAGCTCGAATTCGTTTTTTTTTAGCATAGTTTCTCCAAAACAAATGTCGGTTCAAAATTGCTATTAGATCCAGCCATTTTAAGAGAAGTTTCTTCAAGAAGAATGTTTAGTTTTTCTTGTGAATGCAGGTGAACTGGCATGTTTTTGAAAAATTCTTGCGCAACTCCGGTAGTAATCATTATAGAATCTATTCCGGCGGCATTGGCTCCCAAAATATCAGTCCATGGAGTGTCGCCAATCATCGCAATTCTCTCTGTGTTTACACTTTTTTTTGCAAACTCAAATATACTACTGAAAGGCTTACCAAATTTTACGACTTTACCTCCCAATTTTTCGTAATATCTTCCAATACAGCCTTGAGTCACGATAGGTACGCGATGTCTGGAATTATCAATGGAACCATGGGCAAAGATATCAGGATTTGCTAATAACAATGTCTTTCCTTTTTCTAAACACAGTTCTAACTGATGTGCAAACTCTTCAAATCCGCGCCTACCTTGTTCATCTCTTAATTTGTGCCAATCGGATGACATGATATCTT
This sequence comes from Alphaproteobacteria bacterium, assembly GCA_024696365.1. Lineage (GTDB taxonomy): Bacteria > Pseudomonadota > Alphaproteobacteria > UBA3830 > UBA3830 > JAILGW01. The sequence goes on from JAILGW010000037.1 coordinate 6,358, forward strand.
CGATGTTAACACAATTTCCATCTTCATCTACTACATCATCCATGCGTACGGCACCGTAAGAAATTCTTGGAATCCCTACATACAAAAAATCTGCATCGTCATAATTGTCTGTTTTTTTGAGGAATGTATCAGCGAAGATATTATTGTTTCCCATAAAAATACATTTTACAGTTTTAACGTCTGATCCCATTATTTCGCAGAACTTTGACGGAGTATTTTTGATAGTTTGATGGAGAAACTCCCCCGAAGTTATAAATTCATCATAGTGATCGCCGGGCATCATTCCGCGTTGCATCGAACCATTTTTAGCATCTTCAGAAATCTGAGTTGTATTAGAAAGGATGATAATTTTTTTGCCTTGTTCCTTTAATTTTTGCAAAGTTTCGATAGCATGTCCGCACAACGAAATACCATCAAAAAGAACTCCATACACGTCCACAAAAAACGCGTCGTATTTATCAGCTATTTCAAAAATACTTTTTAGATCTTTCATATTACGCCTCAAATTAATTTTTTATATTTTATACGATGCGGAACGATTTCGCTTATTCCAAGTCGTTTCATTTTATCTTCTTCGTACGAAGTAAAATCGCCTTGAAACCATTCGACATGACCATCATCTTCAAATGCAAGGATGTGTGTTGCGACTCTATCTAAAAACCATCTGTCATGGCTAACGACGATTGCACATCCTGTAAAGTCCAGCAGTGCGTCTTCCAAACTTCTCAATGTATCAACATCTAAATCGTTTGTTGGTTCGTCGAGCAATATGACGTTTGCGCCTGATTTCAGAATTTTTGCTAAGTGAACACGATTACGTTCCCCACCAGACAATTGATGTACGTACTTTTGCTGATCTGGACCTTTGAAACCGAAATACGAGACATAAGCACGGCTTGGCACTTTTTGCTTGCCGAGTTCTATTTCATCCAATGCACCAGAAATTTCTTCCCAGACAGTGTTCTTATCATTTAAGGCATCACGGCTTTGGTCAACATAAGCAAGATGCACAGTTTCGCCTATCTTGATAGTGCCACTTGTCGGCTGTTCTTTTCCTGCGAGGATCTTGAACAATGTAGATTTACCTGCGCCATTTGCTCCAATGACTCCGACAATACTGCCTGGAGGAATATTGAAAGACAAATCCTCAAATAACACTTTATCTTCAAACGATTTACTAAGGTGTTCCGCTTCAATAACTACATCGCCCAAATGTTCTCCGGAAGGAATATAGAGTGTCGATGTGTTGTAAGACTTGTCGGCTTTCTGTTTTACTAATTCGTTATACGCATTAATACGCGCTTTGCTTTTCGCTTGACGTGCCTTATGAGATTGACGAATCCATTCTAACTCTCGCGCTAAAAATCTCTGTCTGTCGGTTTCTTTCTTACCTTCAAGCTCGATTCTTTTCTGACGCTCTTCTACCCAAGCGGAGTAGTTCCCCTCGAACGGATAGGTATTTCCTCTGTCCAATTCCAGTATCCAACCGACGACATTATCAAGGAAATATCTGTCGTGAGTGACCAAAACGATGGAGCCTTTGTACTCTTGTAAATGCTTTTCCAACCATGCGACGGATTCTGCGTCCAAATGGTTTGTTGGCTCGTCGAGAAGAAGCAAGTCTGGCTGCTGTAACAAAAGCTTGCACAGAGCGACACGGCGTTTCTCGCCACCTGATAAGTTTGCAACTGGAGTATCTCCCGGAGGACAACGCAAGGCATCCATTGCTACTTCGATAGTACGCTTCAAATTCCACAAATTTTGCGCATCTATTTGCTCTTGCAGTTGAGCTTGCCTCTCAATGAGCGCGTTCATTTCATCTGGAGACATTTCTTCCATGAATTTAGCAGAAATAGCATCAAACTCGTCCAGTATCGCTTTTTTATCCTTCAAAGATGAAACGATGTTTTCATAAACAGTAGCATTCTTATCCAGTTCGGGCTCTTGTGGAAGATAGCCAACAGTTGCGCCTTTTGCTATCCAAGCTTCTCCGTTGAAATCTTTATCCAATCCTGCCATGATTTTCAGCAGAGTTGATTTACCTGCGCCATTTCCTCCGATAACTCCGATTTTTGCTCCTGGAAGAAACGATAGCCAAGTTTCTTTCAAAACTTGCTTTCCGCCGGGATAAGTTTTCGACGCACCTTTCATTACATAAATATACTGGTAAGAAGCCATGAGTACCTACGAATTTACCTTTATCAATTTTGCCGAACGTAATTCCTTCAAATTTTTGCATCCGGTGCAGAACATCGCTGTTTTCAGCTCTATTTTTAATGCCTCTATGAAGTTTTCACATTCCGAACGAGAGTTTGCTATTTTCAAAAGAAAATCGGAAGCGTTACCGCAAATGTCTGCTCCCAGTGCTATAGATTTTGCTATATCAAGCCCTGTTTTTACTCCACCACTTGAAATGATTTTTACTTTCTTTACATTTTCGGCGATTGATTTCACACATTCAGCTGTCGGATTTCCCCAATCTAAGAAAGTTTCAGAAGCTCTTTTTATCACGATATCATTTGATCTTGCACCCTCAATTTCTGTCCATGAAACAGAACCGGCACCGGCAATATCGATGACTTCAACACCGGCGTCATAAAGCCTTTTTGCCACATCGGCTGAAATGCCATACCCGACTTCCTTAACTACCACAGGAACATCCAAGGCAGAGCAAACTTTCTCAATTTTTTTCAACAATCCTGAAAAGTCAGTATTCCCGTCTAACTGAAAAACTTCCTGTAACGGATTCAGATGCAACATAAGCGCATCAGCGTCTATCATATCGACGGCGCGTTTGCAATCATCCGTCGAAAAACCGTAATTCAGTTGCACTGCTCCGAGATTAGCAAACAGCAAAATATTCGGCGCATAATTTCTAATCTTGAAGGACTTTTCAAATGATTTATCCTCTAACGCGATTCTCTGGCTTCCAACTGCAAAACCGATATTAAAATCATTTGCTGTTTCAGCTAATCCTATATTTATCTTTTCGCTTTTCGGATGCCCACCTGTAAGCGACGAAATGATAATAGGGAAATCTATATTTCGCCCCAGAAATTTTACAGAAGTATCTATTTCAGAAAAACTAATTTCCGGCAGCGCGTTATGTTCGAAACGATAATTTTCAAATCCAGAACGCGCCTTCGATAAAATACCCTTACCTGAAAAAACGCACGACAAGTGCTCATCTTTTCTTTGAGATGCGGAGTTCAACATATGTTACTTTCTTTTGCCGAGCTCTTCATCAAACATTAATACACCCAAATCAGATGATTGCATTTTGCGTAATCTATCTAACAGATTGGTCGCAACTGATTCTTCTTCAACTTGTTCATCTATAAACCACTGAATGAAACTCATTGTTGAGTAATCTTTATCCGCAACTGCCGCTTCATATATCGCATGAATAAGAGAAGTAACTTTCTGCTCATGCCTCTGCATTTCTTCAAAAATATGTAACGGAGCTCTCCACTCTTGCTTTGACGCGGCGATAGGAAGCAATTTTACTTTGGCACCTCGCTCAAGCATATGATTGAAAATTTTCATTCCGTGACGATATTCTTCTTCGGCTTGCTTCATCATCCATGATGCACATCCCTCTAATCCCATATCTGACAGGACCGCAGACATAGCCATATACAAATATGAAGATGAAAATTCTTCAGTGATTTGTCTGTTCAAAATTTCTGCAACTCTTTTACCCAAGCTTATAGCCATAACACACTACTCCTCAATACAAAAACCACTACTAAAGATAATGCAACAATAATAGTAAAATGACAAGTTCTTCGGTAATTATAAGATGAGCTAGAAAATCGAGCGAAAATTATCAAATTTCTAAACAAAAGCTTGGTTAAGTATTTTTACGTCTATGGCGGAAGGAGTGGGATTCGAACCCACGGTACGCATGACGTACAACGGTTTTCGAGACCGCCACAATCGACCGCTCTGCCATCCTTCCGACGCATGTTTTTGTTAGCATATATAAATACAAACTGCAATGCCTATTTTTCTGGTAAGACACAACGCATCTTAAGACCAGAAGCCGAATGCTTGAGAAAGAAATGAGGTCGAGTAATCTGCTAGATTGTAAAGAGAATTTGATAGGAAATCGGGAAGGCCAACTACAAACACTTCTCAGCACTAGATGCGCAAAAACTACAAAACAACGACCCCAAAAATATCCTTTGGCGCTTTTTATTTTTGTTTGGTGAATGTCACAAGCTTATTTGGATCGGAATGTAATGCGACCTTTTGTGAAATCGTAGGTGGTCATTTCAACGTTCACTTTGTCACCGACAAGTACTCGGATTCTGTTTTTTTTCATTCTACCGGAGGTGTGTGCCAGAATAGTATGGCCATTCTCTAACTTCACCCTGAACATTGCATTAGGAAGAACTTCAGTCACTTCACCGGAAAACTCAATTAAATCCTCTTTTGCCATAAAAACTCCGTTAAATTCAACGTAACAATACAACATTTTTCACTTTCTTACAATAATGTTGGATTTCAAAAAGGTAACCTCCAAAAGGGAAAGACAAAACGACAAGCCGTGACAAAAGACAGCTTAAACTAGTACGCAAAAGAACCATCAAATCTTTCAGCAGATTCTAGGTAGTCTACTATTTCGTCATATCCTCCTACGAATTTGCCGTCTATATACAAGTATGGCATTGTTTTTGGAGAATGAAGTTCTCTCAAAAATAAGTGCAAATCCGGATCTTGAAGTACATCGACTCCCTTAAAATCTACGTTGTGCTTTTTTAGTCGAAAACATATGCTGGCGGATAAGCCACATAACGGAAAAGTTGTGGTTCCTTTCATGAATAGAACCATTCTATTCGAAGATATTATGTCCATTATCTTCGCACGTAATAAAGAGTTTCGTGTAACTATCATTTAACGTCTCCTTACAACCTAAGGTAGATTAGGCGTCAATAAAATAAAAGTCAACGTTTCAAAACTATTTTTTAATTTTTTCGTGTTGCGAAAGGGGATGGAAGTTTTCAACTACTTGCTTTAAATGCTTTCTCGTAACATGAGTGTAGATTTCTGTTGTTGCAATGTCTTGATGCCCTAGCATTTTTTTTACGCTTAGAAGATCTGCACCATTTTCCAGTATGTGCGTTGCGAAGGCGTGCCTCAGTACATGAGGTGAAATTTTTGTTGTATCAACGCCACTCAGTTGAGCGATTTGTTTTAATATTTGAAATACCCGCTGTCTGGAAATGTGTTTTTTGGGCGTTGTTGATGGAAAAATCCAAACGGATGGTGGACAAACGTTTTTCCACAACATCAATGTGTCTATTAGTTTATGAGGAATAGGAACGACACGTTCTTTACTTCCCTTGCCGAATATTCGCACAAATTTATTATCTGCGAAATCGGAGTATTTGAGAGAAATGAGCTCACTGACTCGCAATCCACTTCCGTACAACAGATACAGAATTAAATCAGCGCGAACTTTGTCTTTTTCTTCAGTAAAAAAATTTGTGGCATTTTTCAGTTTTTCTATTACGTTTTCGTCTACAATTTTTGGCAGAGGCCGTTCACTTTTCGGTTGACGAATAAAACGCATTGGATTTGATTTGATAAGTTTTTCTTGATACAGAAATTTAAAAAACTGCCGTAATGCGCACAACTTTCTTTTTATGCTGGAAGTTTTTAAGCCTTGTTCATTTAAAGTTGCAAGAAAAGCAGTAATATCCTCTTGCTGTACTTCTTTATCAGATTTAATGAAAAGTGAAAACTCATTCAGATCACGCATATACGAAGAAACAGTGTTTGCGGAAGAGTTTCTTTCACTTTTCAGATGCTCAACAAATAATTCAATAAGATTTTGCACTATTTTCTAACGTCGATAACTTTTACAACTTCTTTTTGATTCGATGGGATACCAATGAATAATATGGCGGTAATTCCGATTAATAAAACAGCACCAAGTGCTCCCAAAA
>JAILGW010000056.1 GCA_024696365.1 Alphaproteobacteria bacterium
GAACAGCTGTTAGCGCAAATTTGGGACACGGGATAGATAATTATATACTTTCTCGGGCTGTGGACTTTTTAAAAAGCTTGTAATAAGGTTGATGTAGTTAACGGGAGATATAGTTTTGTCTGTAACAGTTGAAGATGTTAAAAAAGTTGCGCATTTGGCTCGTATAAAAGTAGATGATAGCCAGGTGGGAAAAGTTCAAGAAAGTTTAAATGGAATTTTGAATTTTGTTGAACAGCTAAAAGAAGTAGATTGTTCAAAAGTAGATGACTCTGTTCAGTACGATGCAAAATTACACGAGCGTGCGGATGTCGCTGTGAAATGTGATCCTGCTGTTATGGATAATGCCGTTCAAAAAGAATGCAATATGTTTGTTGTTCCCAAAGTTGTCGGATAAAACAGGAGATTTGCTGTGGATAAAGTGTATATGACCCCCCAAGGATTTAAAGCGTTGGAGGATGAGTTAAAGAACTTGAAGCTGGTAGAGCGGCCTGCTGTTGTTAATGCGATAGCGGAAGCTCGTGCTCTGGGGGATTTATCGGAAAACGCAGAATATCATTACGCTAAGGATAAACAAGGTTTTATTGAAGGAAGAATACGAGAACTCGAATCGAAACTTTCTCGAGCGGAAGTCATAGATGTCACCAAGCTTGAAGGAACTTGCGTGAAATTCGGTTCTACTGTTACGGTGTATGATGTCGCGACCGAGCAAGAAACAACTTACAAAATTGTTGGAGTCGATGAGGCAGATATTAAGAAAAAACTGTTATCGGTCGAAGCTCCATTAGCCAGGGCGTTAATTGGGAAAAACGTCGGAGACGAATTCGCGTTGAATACTCCGTCCGGTAAAAAAGAATATGAAGTTATAGAAATACAATACATTTAATTGGAGAAAGAAAATGTTTAATTTGTCAGGTAAAGTGGCACTAGTTACCGGAGCCACAGGTGCTATTGGTGGCGCGATTGTCCGTACTTTGCACAACATGGGGGCAACGTTAGCTATTTCCGGAACGCGTGTAGAAAACTTGGAAAAGTTAGCGGGAGAGTTATCTGACAGGGTTTATTTGTTTTCATGCAACTTGGCATCTATAGATGCTGTGGAAGAGTTGATTCCGAATGTCGAACGAATTTGCGATAGAGTTGATATTCTTGTGAATAATGCCGGTATCAACCGTGATGGATTTCTGATGAGGATGTCAGATGAAGCTTGGCAAGACGTTATGGCGATCAACTTAGAAGCGCCTTTCAGATTAATGCGAGCAGCAGTTAAAGGAATGATTCGCGCAAAATGGGGACGTATCATTAATATCTCCTCAATTGTCGGAGCATGTGGCAATGCCGGGCAAACAAACTATTCCGCCTCAAAATCGGGGCTATTTGGATTGTCTAAATCAACGGCGCTCGAGCTTGCCAGCAGGAATATTACCGTAAACTGTATCGCTCCGGGATTTATCGCTTCACAAATGACTGATAAAATTCCTCAGCCACAACGTGAAGCTCTAGAACAACGTATTCCTATGGGACGCGTTGGTAAACCTGAAGAAGTTGCGGCAGCTGTTGGATTCTTAGCCAGTGAAGAAGCTTCATATATCACCGGGCATGTGCTGCATGTCAACGGTGGTATGGCGATGATTTAATGGAAATTACAACCATTTTACTTCCGCCTAAAAATTCATCGAAGAAGTTTACCTTTGCTTCGATAGAATACAATGAGGTGTGCCATTATCAAAAATTATTAACTGAGACAGAGCTTTTGATTGTCGAAAATTTTGGATCAGAAAAGAGAAAAAGAGAATTTCTGGCAGGCAGGATTGCGGCAAAACTTGCTCTTTCAAAATTTACTGACGCATCACAAATTACAATAACCAATGACAATAATGGTGCTCCGGTTGTTTCTGATACAGAGTTCACAGTTAGTATCTCTCATTCAGGAAATACTGCAGTTGCAATAGCTTCTAATCATGATATGCCATTCGGTGTAGATATTCAGTGTTTGAGGCCGAAATCTATTGCCGCGACTAAACGATTGACTCCTGAAAAGTGCGTATCAAGAGAAATCACGCATTTAACAGCTGCTTGGGCGCTAAAAGAAGCATTAAGTAAATGTTTGAAAACTGGATTTACGGTTCCATATAACGAGTTTCTTTTGAAAAGTTTCGTTGAGACGCAAAATAAATTTGAGTGCACTTTTGAAAAATATTCCCGGTATTACGGAAAAGCTATTTTCAATGGAGGGTATTTTCTCGCGATCGTCGGTCCAAAAACTTGTGTGGATAAAATAGAAATCGGTGATTTCTTATAGTACACTAAAACAAAAAAAGAGAGTACTTTGTGCCGTATAAAATTGTATCGCTTACAGGAAAAGAATGGAATGTACTGGCAGGACAGCAGATTCCGAAAAATGCCGATGAGCTGCTGGATATTTTAGCGAAAAATCGTGGCATTAATGATTTAGACGGTTTCGTTCATGTGTCCGTAAAAAATCAAATGCCGGATCCATTTGTATTCGTGGGTATGGAAAAAGCCGTTAACCGAATTGCCGAAGCAATAATATCCAAGCAAAAAATTGCGATACTTGGAGATTATGACGTCGATGGAATTTCTTCTGTATCAGTGTTCGTAAAATTTTTTCAAGCAATTGGAGCAGATTGTGACTATTTTATTCCAGACAGAATGGAAGACGGATATGGTCTCAATACTAAAAGCATTGATAAGTATAAAGATAGTTTGATAATTGCCGTAGACTGTGGTTCCAATTCTTTAACCGAATTGGCGTATGCAAAAAATCTTTGTGTGGATGTAATCGTCATAGATCATCATAAAATGTCACAGATATCTCAAGATGCAGCAGCAATAATAAATCCTCAAAGACCTGATGAAAAAGACGATTTCAAATATCTGTGCGCGACAGGACTAGTGTTTATATGTGCTGTTGGCGTTAATCGCAAGTTAAAAGAAT
>JAILGW010000057.1 GCA_024696365.1 Alphaproteobacteria bacterium
TTGCCTTTGCCGTACGGAAAGAGGAGGCAGGCTTTTTCGGTCTCGGTGGCCCGAATTGCGGCGACGTGGTTTTCGGACTTACGGCTGGATATGCGGCCATGACCATCCATGCAGAGCAAATACCGTCGGCCCGCAGCCAATACGGCAACATGCTCTCGCTGGGCATTTTGTCAGGTCCGCATATCGCGGAAGGGAAAACGCTTTCCTTGCCGTGCCGAACGGTCGATCTGACTCCGACGCTGTGCGAGTTGCTCAACTGGCCACGCCCCCAAAACAGCATCGGCGTCTCTCTGGTTCCATGGCTGAAAAGATAGGAATTTCGCAGGAACAGATGTCCACACTATTTGCCACTGCTAGGTCATCTATTGCCCACCATATCGGCAACATTTTCAAGGAAGGGGAACTGGATCCGCTTGACATAATAACGACAATCAATATGCGCAGCGAGAAAGCAGATTTCATGCGAATAGTGCTTGTTTCAGACAGTGCCAACTGAATCTCATCGAGGACACGCACTCCTTCTGCTTTTCGGCGACTCAAAGAGATGTCGCGGGAAGGTTCAGGACATCCCCACGGAGATGTGTCCTCTGGGGATAGAGGCTCACCACCGCTCCTGTCGCCACACGTTGCTTGAATATGGCCAGTTCGTCGAAGTGCCGTGCGTCATTGATATCCAACGTCGCGGTTTTTTTGAACTCCGTCGGGTAGATAGTTTCATCCATGCTGATGATGAGGTCTATCTCCTTTGGGCGGCGCTTCTTGTCGCGGAAGTAGAAGAACGGCGTCTCACGCCCTGCCCCCGCGTAACTCTTGACGATTTCTGAAAAGCACCATGTCTCGAAGAAATGCCCCGCCATCGCGCCGTCGGCCAGCGTCTCCGGCGACGTCCAACTAGCCAAGTAGGCCATCAGCCCTGTATCCAGCATATAGATCTTCGGCGTCGCAACAACCTGCGAAGCAGTCTCACCCGTCTTGTACGGCGGCAGGATCTTCACGATGCCAGAAGCCTCCAAAATGGAGAGGTAGCCCTTTGCGGTCGGCTGACTTATGCCTGTATCCCGCGCGATGTCGGAGTAGTTCAGCATCTGGGCGGAGCGAGCGGCCACGGCCTTGAGGAAAGCGTAGAAAACGTTGAGGTCGGCCACCTGCGAGAGCGACCGTACGTCCTTCTCCAGATAGGTCTGGACGTATGAGCGGTAGAAGTCAAGCCAGTTCCCGCGCGGGTCGGAGGACATCAGGAGGTTCGGGTAGCTTCCTGTCCAGAGTCTCTCGAAGAACTTCGCGGGCGAAGGCGGCTCCGCGCCGACGGCGAGGCTTTCGGGCAGATACGGCACCGCCTCGGGCGCGCCGGCAAGCTCCCGCGCGGAAAGCCCGTGGAGGTTGAATATCCCGATTCTGCCCGCAAGCGACTCGGTGACCTTCGTCATCATCCTGAACTGCTGCGAGCCCGTCAGCCAGTACATGCCGACGGCCTTCTCGGGATCCTTGAGCCTGGCCTCGTCGATGCGCTCCTTGATGTACGGAAGAAGCTCAGGAACATACTGGATCTCGTCTATGGCGACGGGCGGCGGGTTGTCCGCGAGGAAGAGGCGCGGCTCCGCCCTGGCCGCCTCCTGAACGTCGGGGACGTCGAGGGAGACGAAGCGCCGCTCCGGCTCCGCGACGCTGTGGAGGAAGGTGGTCTTGCCGACCTGCCGCGCCCCCGTGACCAGCAGCGCGGGGAAGAAGCGGTTCGCCTTCATGAAAGGGGTTTCCAGATGTCGTCTGATGTACATGGGCGTCTCCATTTGTGCGGAATCTTGCAATTCTGCGTTAAAATAGCGCACTTTCGTTCTTTTTCAAACACAGAACTGCGGAATTTCAAAATCAAATCTTGAATTTTCGCAAAACCGTCCGCGTCAGGCTGGACGGGCAACACAGGATGACAATCATGCAGATTGTGATAAGGAAGACCTCGGAGCTGACGCCATACGCGCACAATCCAAGGAACAATGCGGGCGCGGTGGACGCCGTGGCCCGCTCGATATGGGAGTTCGGCTTCCTCAAGGGCGAGAAAGGGGGGGGGACTCAAGTCCTGAAAGGCAGAGAAAAAACTTGAGGACTTGCGTAAAATCTTCGGCTTTTTGGGAGGATTTTGTTTTCTCCAGAGAACCGGGAGAACGGC
>JAILGW010000080.1 GCA_024696365.1 Alphaproteobacteria bacterium
ATGTAAGTTCTTTCTACAGCACTGAAACGCGCATCAAATTCATTATTTACTTTTTGGACAGACAAAACACAAATCGGAACTTCGCGCAAATAAGCGTTCATACATTCCTGAACACGAAAACAATCAATTTCGTTATCCAAATCAAAGTGAGCGACCTGCGCCAGCGCATGGACTCCCGTATCTGTTCGCCCCGAACCGTAAATCGTTATTGATTTTTTACTGAGCGGAAGTATCGACTCTTCTAGACGTTGCTGAACGGTATCAACTCCATCCTGCCGCTGCCAACCGCAAAACGGAGTTCCGTCATATTCAATCGTAATTTTATAACGCATTATTTTTATGCGTTCCCTAACCCTCTGATAATGAACTCAATTCTTTCGATTTTTTCATTCATTTCAGAAACGCGTTGTTTATGTTCATCAACGACTTCAGCCGGAGCTTTACTCATGAAATCTTCATTCGATAACTTCGCAGCAGAATCATCTCGTTGCTTCTTTAATTTGCCGCATTCCATAATAAGACGCCGTTTTTCATTTTCAACATCGACAGTTTGAGGAATTGCTATTTTCAACGTAGCTCCACTAATTACAACAGAAACCGATCTTGATGCAACGTTATCTGAAAGAGCTACCCCCGCCATGCGATTTAGCAATTCGCGATTTTCGGAGACGAATGAAGAAATATCCGAATCTTGAATATCGAGATTAACATTTAACTTTTCGCTGACAGAAATATGCAAAAACTGACGCACTGAACGAATTGCACTAATAGCGTCTTTCAACAACTCGACCTTACGTACCGAATCATTAAAATACTCAGGAACTGCGTCGACATCCGGCCATGACATTTCTGTAACACCAAGTTCACCACTGAGTTTTTTAGATATAAACGGAGAAATTGGATATAAAGCTCTCACAAATTGCAAAATACACCACGACGTAACGTCACGGATATCTTTTTTCAACAAAGCTTGCTGCAAGTCATATCCTTCGGCTATTTCCGTATCCAGGCTGGTTTTTTGCAAAATAGGCTTTATTAACTCCATATACCAGTCACAGAAAGCCCCCCAAACGCACTGATAAATAATTTTAGTGGCATCATCAAAACGGTAGTTATCTAAAGCAATTTCTAAATCTTTCACCATTTTTTTTACTTGCACAACTATCCACTGCGCAATCGGATGCTTAATCCCGTAAAAATCAATATCTTTATTGTAAGTACAACCATTCATCTGAGCAAAACGCATTACATTCCAAATCTTAGTCAGGAAATTGCGCCCCGTCTCAACCAAACGACTGTTCATTTTTATATCACGCCCAGGAGAAGCTAACGACGCTAAAGTATAGCGAACAGCATCTGCTCCATATGTTTCACACAAATCCAGTGGATCAATAACATTTCCTTTTGACTTGGACATCTTCTGTCCCTTTTCATCTCGAACTAAAGAATGAATGTAAACATTAGGGAAAGGCACTTTTTTCATATTATAAATGCCGAGCATAATCATTCGAGACACCCAAAAGAAGATAATATCAAATCCTGTCACGACAATCATATTGGAGTAGAATCTCTCTAATTCCTTAGTCTTTTCTGGCCAACCTAAAGTTATAAACGGCCACATACCCGAAGAGAACCACGTATCTAATACATCGTCATCTTGTTTCAATTCGATGCAATTTTTGCCGTAGTACGCTACAGCCTTTTTCTTAGCCTCTGCTTCCGTTTCAGCGACAAATATCTGCCCATCAGGTCCATACCAAGCAGGAATACGATGTCCCCACCATATTTGACGAGACACACACCATGGTCGAATATTATTTAGCCACTCAAAGTACAGATTTTCCCAATGTTTAGGAATGAAATTTATTTTTCCTTGTTTGACGACTGCAATAGCCGGTGCAGCCAATCTCTCAGCATTTACGAACCACTGATAAGTTAACCTAGGCTCTAAAATAACTCCTGAACGATCACCATATGGTACTTTGTGTTTTATGTTTTCAAATTTTTCGATAAGTCCTTTTTTCTCAAGTAGTTCAACAACTTTCTGACGAGCCTCGAATCTATCCATTTTTCTGAATATTTCAGGGACATTGTTATTCAGCTCACCTTTTGAATTCATAATATCTATTATCGGCAATTTATGTCGTTGTCCAACTTCAAAGTCGTTAAAGTCGTGAGCTGGAGTAATTTTAACCGCACCTGTGCCCTTCTCTGGATCTGCATACTTATCCGCAATAACAGGAATACTCCTATCCGTAAGCGGAACAATAACATTTTTACCAATTAAGTGACGGTACCGCTCATCTCTAGGATTAACTGCTACGGCAGTATCTCCAAATAAAGTTTCAGGCCTCGTTGTAGCTACTATAATATTTTCTGAAGAACCTTCGACTTGATACTTAATGTACCACAATCCACCTTCTATCTCTTTTTCCACGACCTCCAAATCCGAGATAGCAGAACCGATTAGTGGATCCCAGTTAACCATTTTCTTTCCGCGGTAAAGATATCCATCTTCATAAAGTTTAACGAACATTTTAGTGACAGCTTTCTTGCTGCCATCATCCATCGTGAAACGCAAGCGAGAAAAATCGCAGGAAACACCTAGTTTTTTCATCTGATCCAAAATTTTTCCGCCAGAATTTTCTTTCCAGAACCAAATTTCCTTCAATAGTCCTTCTCTAGTAAGGCTTCCTTTTTCCACACCATTCGCATACAACTGTTTTTCGACAAGCAGCTGAGTAACTATTCCTGCATGATCCAAACCTGGTTGAAACAAGACATCGAAACCTCTCATTCTTTTGTAACGTACGAGAATATCCTGCAAGGTATAACAAAGAGCGTGTCCGATATGTAACGAACCGGTAACATTCGGTGGAGGCAACAAAACCATAAAAGGTTCGGCATTTGGCTTACGTACTGACGCCTCAACATCAAATGAAAAATTCTTTTCAAAAGTTTTTGGATCAAAAGTTTTATCTAACATATCTTCCTCAACAACTGTGCACTCACAATTTAAGCACCTTCCCGTTTATATCATAATACATCAAATTGATTAATATTTTCTATGAAAAAGGCGTTTTTTGTTTTTTTTACGCAAATAATTTGTTACAAATTAATTAAAATTTTCGCGAGGTGCAGTTCATGGCTTATCAACATCACGGATTAATGAACGAAGAGTCACTTACTTCTTACATTTCTGAAATAAAAAAATTTCCAATACTCGGACAAGATGAAGAATATCAACTAGCGAGAATGTGGAAAGAAAAAGGAGATAAGAAAGCACTTGAAAAAATTATCGGCAGTCATTTACGCTTAGTAATGAAAATCGCGAACGGTTATTCAGGGTACGGCTTATCGCAAGAAGATTTAATAGCAGAAGGAAATATCGGAATTATGCATGCCTTACAGCATTTCGATCCGTCCATCGGCTACAGATTTTCAACTTATGCGGCTTGGTGGATAAAATCAAAAATACAAGATTTCATCTACAATTCTTGGTCAATAGTAAAGCTTGGAAGCACCAAAAATAATCGTAAGTTATTCTTTGGATTGAGAAAAATGAAAAACATGTTAGGAATTGATAAAGTGACTGACGAAAACGCCACAGAAATCGCGAAAAAAATGAATGTTTCCGAAAAAGAAGTAATAGTTTCAGACAACCGCTTTACTCACAAGGATTTTTCTGCAAATTCTCCAATGGGAGATGAAGACACATCGTCGTGGCAAGACTTTTTGGCAGATACGAAGGAAAGCCCAGAAAGCAAAGCCTTGAGAGAACAGGAGTTTAAATATCGAAAGAAAGTTTTGCATGATGCATTAAATACGCTTTCCAAAAGAGAACACGATATACTTTGTGCCTACAGATTGAATACTCCGACGAAAACTTTAAAAGAAATAGGTGATGCGATGGGAATATCTGCAGAAAGAGTCCGTCAAATTGAAAAGCAGGCATTTTTAAAAATGCAAAAATACGTTCGCTCAATCGAATTCAAAACACCGACCTCTCACTCTTATAAAAAACTTGCAATGTATTTTATGAACATCCCTGTTTGTTAACAAGACAGAGACTATTCTAGAATAAAAACTGCTTGGTTATTAGCGAATGAACAAATTCCACCGCTGACGTCTATCGATATTGGTCTATCGCTATCAGGACGAAATATACAAATACGCCCAGCACTCAACGAAGTCACAATTGATATGTGATTAGGCAGCAAACACATTTCACCTTCAACGGCAGGCACCAACACTTTCAGTGCCTCGCCATCATAAAGTTTTTTTTCAAGTTCCAGTACTTTTACTTTCAAACCGAAACTCCCATATTGGTTGCTTTTTCATAAACGTCTTCAATTGTTCCGACCATAAAGAATGCCATTTCAGGAAGATGATCACATTCCCCCGAAATAATCGCCTTAAAGCCTTTAATTGTATCCGCCAAGCTAACAAACTTACCAGGCATTCCTGTAAATACCTCAGCAACATGGAACGGCTGAGATAGGAAACGTTGAATTTTTCTTGCCCTTGCGACCGTAAGCTTATCTTCTTCAGACAATTCATCCATACCGAGAATTGCGATAATATCCTGCAAGGACTTATAGCTTTGCAACACTCGCTGAACTTCTCGTGCAACTTGATAATGCTCTTCGCCGATAATGTGAGGTGATAACATTCTGGAGTTAGAATCCAATGGATCTACCGCAGGATAAATACCAAGCTCAGCAATTTTTCTGCTTAACACCGTTGTCGCATCCAAATGCGAGAATGATGTTGCCGGTGCAGGGTCAGTTAAATCGTCTGCAGGAACATAAATTGCCTGAACACTGGTAATAGAACCCTTTACCGTACTGGTGATGCGCTCTTGTAACTCACCCATATCGGTTGCCAACGTCGGCTGATATCCGACTGCCGAAGGCGTTCTTCCCAGCAATGCAGAAACCTCAGAACCCGCCTGAGTAAACCTGAAAATATTATCGATAAACAGCAAAACATCCTGGTGCTCAACATCTCTGAAATATTCTGCAAGAGTCAATCCTGTCAAAGCAACTCTCGCTCTTGCTCCAGGAGGTTCGTTCATTTGCCCGTAAACAAGTGCGGCTTTCGATCCCTGCCCTTTCACATCGATAACTCCAGCCTCCATCATTTCGTGATACAGGTCGTTACCTTCTCTCGTTCTCTCTCCTACTCCAGCGAAAACGGAATATCCACCATGAGCTTTTGCGATGTTATTAATCAGCTCTTCAATTAAAACGGTTTTTCCGACTCCCGCGCCACCAAACAAGCCAACTTTTCCACCCTTTGCATAAGGCGCCAGTAAATCCACAACCTTAATACCCGTTACGAGAATCTCCGTTTCCGTAGCCTGCTCTACAAAAGGAGGCGCGCTTTTATGTATCGGAGACACAAGCTTCGTTTCGATTTTTCCTCTGTTATCAATAGGCTCACCGATAACATTAATAATACGTCCCAAAAGTTCTTTTCCAACAGGAACTTCTATCATCTTGCCAGTATCGATAACTTCCTGCCCTCGGCATAATCCGTCTGTAACATCCATCGCGATTGTTCTGACAACGTTTTCTCCCAATTGCTGTGCGACCTCAAGAACGACCTTTTTACCGTTATTCATTACTTCCAAAGCATTTAAAATGTCAGGAACCTTTTCTTCGAAAACAACATCGATAACAACACCCAAAACTTGAGATATATGTCCTTTGTTCACCTTTTCCATTTTACCCTTCCTCTATAGCTTTAGCACCGGAAATAACTTCAACCAATTCTTGCGTAATACCATACTGTCTCATTCTGTTGTACTTCACACTTAATCCTGACAACATTTCATCCGCATTTCTCGTAGCATTATCCATTGATGTCATACGAGAACTTTGTTCACTAGCCACACTGTCTAACGCTGCTTGATATATTTGAATTCCGATATTGTAAGAAACCACATTCTGTAAAACTTCATCCATACTCGGTTCAAAAATCGTTTCAGTTTTGTCTTCAGTTTCTTTCTCGATAACTGGTATAAGACTTCTTTGTTCTATCTTATGCCGCATTGCTGAATAATAGCCCGTATAAATGACCGATACTCTATCAACTGTTTTGTCCGAAAAGTCCTTTATGATATCGTTCACCAATTTCCGAGAATTTTCAAACATATTGTCGCCTTTATAAAAATCCCCAAAAGAAACGATTTCATCGTCTTCGTTCAGCAGTCGTTTGAAAATATCAAACAATTTTGTTCCGACACAAACCAAACGAACCTTTTTACCTTTATCGTGTAAATCAGAGAGAATCTGCTGAACTTCCTTATTTATCATATAGTTAAAGTTTCCACATAACCCTCTGTCAGAAGAAAATACTATCAACAACTCAGTATTTACTTCATCTCTGCCGACGAACAACTCATTATTTACGTTCGAGCATTTACTTCTCAACTCAGACAATATTCTGGCCAATTCAGAAGAATATTCTCTGGAAGCAAACGCCTTCTGCTCAGCTTTACGCAATTTAACACCCGCAACTAATTTCATCGCGGAAGTCACCTTACGTATAGACTGAACAACGCCGATTTTATTCCTGAGTTCTTTTAAGTTCGCCATTTCAGACTACGCTTCCTGCTCTTTCTTAAAATCTTTGAGACATTTCTCAGCAAACGCTTTCAACTTTTCATCCACTTGCTCAGAAATTTGTCCGCTCTTTTTTATCTCCGTGAGAATTTCAGACGCCTCTTTGCCCATACGCTCTAGGACATACTTTGCAAATGGAGTTACCTCAGAAACTTTTAAGCTGTCTAAATAACCGTGAACACCAAGATAAATTTCAGCGACCTGCTCCTCAACTTTCATTGGGGCATATTGCGGTTGTTTTAAAAGTTCCGTCAAACGTTCACCTCTGGATATCAATTGTTTACTCGATGAATCCAAATCTGAGGCAAACTGTGCAAAACTTGCCATCTCTCGATATTGTGCCAGTTCAAGTTTAATTCTTCCCGCAACTTGTTTCATACACTTTGTTTGCGCTGCTGAACCGACACGGCTAACTGACTGTCCGACATTAATAGCTGGTCTAATGCCTTTGTAGAACAATTCATTTTCCAAGAATATCTGTCCATCAGTTATCGAAATAACGTTTGTCGGGATATATGCAGATAAGTCTCCAGCCTGAGTTTCGATAATCGGAAGCGCTGTCAACGAACCTCCGCCTCTTTCCTCATCCATTTTTGCGGCTCGTTCCAATAATCTGGAATGCAAATAAAACACATCTCCTGGATACGCTTCTCGTCCTGGCGGTCTTCTCAACAATAACGACATCTGCCTATAGGATACCGCATGCTTGGACAAATCATCGTAAATTATCAATGCATGCATACCGTTATCTCTAAAATACTCTCCCATTGCACATCCGGTGTACGGAGCCAAATATTGCATGGTCGCAGCATCCGATGCCGTAGCAGCGACGACTATTGTGTACTCCATCGCTCCCGCATCAGATAACGTTTTCACAATCTGCGCAACAGAAGACCTTTTCTGTCCGATAACCACGTATATGCAATATAATTTTTCTTTTTCTATATCATGCTCAAACGCATATTTCTGATTAATGATAGTATCAATCGCAATTGCAGTTTTTCCCGTCTGCCTATCCCCGATAATAAGTTCTCTCTGTCCTCTTCCAATAGGCACCAACGCATCAATTGCCTTCAATCCTGTTTGCACCGGCTCATGTACCGACTTTCTCTCGATAATACCAGGAGCTTTAATGTCAACGGCCCTATGTTCCTTGGCTTTTATTGTGCCTTTTCCATCAATAGGTTCACCTAACGCATTGACGACACGCCCCAATAATTCTTTACCAACGGGAGTCTCCATGATTTTCCGCGTTCTGCGAACTTCCATACCTTCATGAACTGTTCTATCTTCACCGAATAACACGACATCAACAGTATCTTCACTCAAATTTAGAGCCATACCGTTAACACCAGATTCGAAAACGACCATTTCGCCCATCGAAACATCATCCAAACCGTAGACTCTCGCGACACCATCTCCGATAGACAGAACCCGTCCGACCTCTATAAGTTCCGGACCGGAATCGAAATTTTCGATACGTTCCTTCAATATTGAAGTAATTTCAGAAGGTTTAATTTTCATAATTATCTCCTCTAATCGCGCTATGCAACCGTTCTAATCTCGATTTTACAGAGTAATCCAAAATTTTTGAACGATATTGCACCGTCATTCCGTCTATAAGTGACTCATCCTTCTTGGCCACGCATTTAACATTCTCTCCGAATGTCCATTTCAAATTACGTAATAAACGTTCTTCATCAGATTTCGTAAAACTCTTTGCATAAGTAACGTGAAAAACTTTTTCTCCATTTACTTCACTGACAAATTTTTCATAACCGCTACAAATATCTGTCAACAAAGTAAACCTTTTATTCTTCAACAACAGCTTCAGAAAATTTTCAACTTCCTTGCATAGTTTAAGTGTTCTAACCAAATCATTAATGAAAGTCATGCCAAAAGAATGCATCAAAGTTGCTTTCTTGATGAATTTTTCAAAATTTTCTATATGCGAGATTGTTCTTTTTATACCAGCCAACTGCTCGGCAATCTCTTTTTCTTTTCCCAGAGAAACAGCAACCTCATATAAAGATTTTATATATCTGCTTACAACAGAATCGTTCTTTATAAAACTCCAATCGGTCAAAGCAAACTCCTCCGAGATGACACTGCCTATATATATCACAAAATATAAGGTTGAAGATAGAGAAAACAACCTAATTTTGTCAATTTTTTTTCTTATTAAGTATTCTATGCCAAACTATTTCAGCCGCTTTTTTTATCTGAATATTTTTTGTCGGTTTATGAACTCCGAATGATACAGTACTCTCGTCATCTATATTTTTTATCAATCTGCACGGTACTGTTTTTCCGTCCTCAAGTACCGCTATAATCAATTTTCCTTCTAACTCCGATAATTTCTCAGTTATTCCTGCGACACAGTCCCCTTTTCTAAAGCGCGCATTCATGAAATCTTCTTTCATAAAATGGAATAAAGCTCCCTTATGCAAGTTCATAAAGAAACTCAACTCTCGTCTTGCTAACTCATCCAAAAATGGAGGAAATTTGTTATGTTCTTTCCCCGCATTTTTTAGTTCTTGTTGGGATAGTTGATTATCTTTTTCTTCGGAATATATCGATCTTTCCACCTCATCCATCATGCGTGGAGGATTACCTGTTCCCGTCAATAGCCAATCTGGAGAACAATATACCCCGACTTTTCTGAATGCCTCACAAACTCGCTCTGCGCTTTTTCGAGTTAGTTCCACACGTCCACTTTCCCACGTATCTATTGTAGACGTGGCGATACCTATTCTTCCGTAGATTTCCTGACGCGAGAACCCTGTTAACGCTCGCACCATACGCAAACGTCTCCCCTTCAATTGCGCAACTGTATGCACTATATCCGTTTGAGTCGAGATCTCTTTGTTGTTCTCTTCCATATATACCCCTAGGTTATTTCCTTATAAAACATTTGGAATAAAAACTCAATATTGTCCATTTTACACAATATCTATTAACAGTTCGTTATTTTTTTGATATAGTTATCTACAGTGGTTTTGGTTCTTTTGGTAGGAAGTTATTTTTTAGAGGAAGTCCATGACCAAAAATAGTTCTAAATCTGACAATAAAGCGCTCATAGATGAACTGAGTATTTCCGTTTTTTCTGACACTGACGTACCGTTGAGTAAAAATGATATAGCTGTTTTAAATTTACAATTAAACGCAGCAAAAATAATATTAAGCGATGCGCAAATGCGTCAGCAAGAATATCCACAGCAGAATTTGGGTGATATCATTGCAGAACTAGCAGAAACTTGGAAATTAAATATTCAGGATTTGGCCTTAGCTTTATTTGAGAGAAAGTAGTTTTCAAATAATCTGATATAATCTGGTACAGAAATTTCTTCTGCACGCACTTTAGGCCCATACCCGATTGATATAAGAACCTTTTCCGGTTCTACAAAAAATTTTTGAAGAAATTTAGACGCCATTTTACGTCTGTGAGAAAACACAGCCGTCAACAACTCAGAAAATTCTGCGAAATAATCCGCTCCACTTACATTTTCTTTTTTAAAAGGTTCAAACTTTATAACCGTAGACTTTACTTTTGGAGCAGGGAAAAAACTTCCCGGATCCAAATCAAATGCCTTTGAAACCTTGGCTTTCCACTGCGTTAATACTGATAATCTTCCATATTCTTTTGTTTTCGGAGTAGCACATAATCTCCCTGCAACTTCTTTCTGGAACATCAGAACATAACGTTCGCACAAATGAAAATTCGGCAACCATTTAAGCAACAACTCTGTCGAAATATTGTAAGGCAAATTTGAAATTACTACGTCAGGCGCGACACTTTTTAAATCGAACTTTAACGCATCACATTCAATTACTTCTAATTTTTCATTAAACTGAGGCTGCAACGTTTTCCAAACCTCAGCAACTCTTGACTCAAACTCGATGACATAAAGTTTTTTTATATTTTGCTTTAATATTTCTAAAGTTAGGCCTCCAGGACCTGGTCCGATTTCGGCTACAACCTTTCCTTTCAGATCCCCAGCAACTGAAACTATTTTCTGATTTATCTTCTCATCAAACAAAAAATTCTGTCCGAACTTTTTGTCCGCCCTATTGAGGAAAGTATCGAAAATGTTCTTGGCGGATAGTCCGTCCACAATTATCTCGTCTGCATATCAGAAAACTGCCCAAAATATTTTACCTCAGAACGACTCTTAGCATCTAACAATTCCTTGGCAGCCAAAATACTGAGCTTTTCCCCCATTTTCTGATTTTTTAATTCATCCGCTGTCGGTTCTTTTATCATTTTAGTTTTCTTGTCCAACATGCAGATAACAATAACGCCCTGCGGAGTAACTATAGGATTTCCAATTCCTCCTGCAGGAATATTCTCTATTAACTTCCGCATATCTGTCTGTATACCTTCTAAAACAACAGTCATCGGATCTGAAACCATGCACAACCCAGAATCCTTTGTTTTTTGAATAAACTCTGGGGCATTTCGCGATAACGCTTTTATCTCCTTAGCATAGTCCGTTAATTTAGCAACGGTTTCTTTATCGGGTTGTTCATTAAAAGGAATAACCACTTGAACAAAACGCAATTCCGTATACGAATTTTGTCCACCGTATCGTTTGTCTTTTAACAATAGAACAGAATACCCTCGATTAGTTTTCACTAAGCGGTACTCTCCTACTTTCATACTTTTCAATGCATGGCTTTCTTCTTGCGATAACTGTCCTTCAAAAATCCATCCGATATCGCCCCCCTTTATCGTATCGCCTCCGCTAGAAAATTGACGTGAAACGTTCGCAAAGTTTGCACCATTTTTGAGCAATTGAATTACATTAGCCGCCTTAGTTGCGACTGTCCTCTCTTCACTCTGATTTGCAACTGGGAAAAATATTCTACTGACATAATACGCTTCCGAATTTCTTTTTTCCTTCATATCCTTTACAAGAGCTCGGACCTCTGCTTCTGAAATATTTATTGCACGCATATAACGAGCTTGAATATATTCTCTCCATGAAAGGTTTATTTTTATCTGCTCTTTCAAAATTTCAGGATCTATTCCTTTGCTTTTCAACAAAGCGACGAAACTCTGTTTTGACATATTATTACGGACAGCAATGTCACTAAACGTAGCTTCGATTGTTTCCTTTGAAACCCAACCACCTTTAGGAGCAAATTGAGCATACTTTTGCACAGTACTCCACTTTATCAGGTCCGTAATATATTCTGAGAGAACCTCTTTAGGCATCGTCGCATTTGAAAGATTGCCTCCAGTAGAAAACAGAAATATATCTATTCTCTTTTTTAAATCTTGAGCAGTAATAATTTGATCATTAACCTTTGCGACAATTCCGTCATACGTTTTTTCGTGTGCCTGTCCACTAAAACAACTGAAAATTAGGCCAAAAACGGTTGCATAAATACTTACTTTCCTTTTCACACGGACCTCTTCGTCTACCGTCAAAACATTCTCTGAATACTATAATGAAAAAAGATAGAAATCAAACCGAATGATATGTATACTTTGCGACGAAAGGTTTTAAGTTGCGTAGCTTAGTAAGTATTATTTTTTTCAGAATTTTTCGAACAACCGTTTATTCAACGGCAGCGTTGACCTTTTGTGCGTGGATTGTACAATCGTCCAGATATCTCGATATGCTAAATACACACAACATAAGTTTGGCCAAATTTTTTAAGTTTACATCTTATTTGTCTGTAGACATTATCGCGATAATACTGCCAATTGCACTTGCGATATCTGCAGCATTTGTTTATCAACGTTTTAAAGAATCAAATCAGTTGGTAGCATTACAGGCTGCTGGAATATCCCCACGCGAAATGTTGCGACCATTAGTTTCACTTTCAATGATTGCCATTTGCTATCTCTATGCAAGTAACTTCTATATATCTCCCCATGCTTGGCATTCTTTTCGTTCTTTAGAATTTGAAATTAAAAACAACATCGAGCCACCTGAAAGCGCAGGGGTTATTTTTTCAAATAACAAATTTTCTGTATATGCGCAAACGTATGCCGGAAAGCTGCATTTTCGCAATATTTTCATTATAGACTCGCGAAGTTCTAATAAAAGCACGTCATACTTTGCTAAGTTAGGCGTTATAAAAAATAATACGCTATACCTTAATAATGGAGAACAAATAGAAATAGATTTTTCTTCTCATCGTAGTTCAGCGATGAGTTTTGCGTCCTATAGTTACGATTTAAAACAAATTCTCAATTCAAAGAAAAAAACTGCACAACCTAACGAAAAATTCGCAAACGAATTATTAGAGGATTCTGAAAACAC
Source organism: Alphaproteobacteria bacterium (assembly GCA_024696365.1). GTDB lineage: Bacteria > Pseudomonadota > Alphaproteobacteria > UBA3830 > UBA3830 > JAILGW01. The sequence goes on from JAILGW010000080.1 coordinate 12,905, forward strand.
GGAACAAGTTCATGCGTTACGCGCAT
>JAILGW010000082.1 GCA_024696365.1 Alphaproteobacteria bacterium
TGACAAGTGATGTCATCTTTGGTGCATTTTCGTTCAGTTCAGCTCTTGGCGCACTCAAGCCTTTAGCCATCTCGCCGAGGATATACAAACGTCCCGTTTTCGCCTGCTTCATAGCCTTTTCCAAAATCTCGAAAGTAACGCTGGTTACCTTGATATCCATTTGCAGCGCAGTAATACCGTTTTCCGTTCCCGCGACCTTGAAATCCATATCGCCAAGGTGATCTTCCTCGCCCATAATATCGCTGAGAATTTCGTATTTGCCGTTTTCGATAATCAATCCCATTGCGATACCGGCAACTGCACTCTTCATAGGAACACCGGCATCCATTAACGCCAATGACGAACCGCAAACTGTCGCCATGGAGGATGAACCGTTACAGGACAAAACCTCCGACACAACACGCATTGCGTACGGAAACTCTTCCCTTGACGGCAGCACTTGACTGATTGCACGCCATGCTAATTTTCCGTGTCCGATTTCTCTTCTTCCCGGACTGCCTAAGCGACCGATTTCACCAACTGAAAACGGCGGGAAGTTATAGTGCAACATGAAGTGTTCTTTATATTCTCCCGACAGTGCATCGACGACTTGTTCATCCTGAGCCGTTCCGAGAGTAGCGATAACCATTGCCTGTGTCTCTCCTCGTTGGAACACCGCCGAACCGTGAACTTTCGGCAGAACTGAAACGTCCACACTGATTTTTCTTATATCGGAAGTTCCTCTGTTATCAATACGAGTTTTAGTCGTCAGAATTTTCTCTCGAACATATCTGGAACATACTTCTGTAAACAACTCACTGAGAGTTTGCTCGGTTATCTCTTCATTTTCCTTGAAATGCTCGACGATATTCTCGAACACTTTCGCAAGCGCCTCGTTTCTGTCGTGCTTGCATGCACCCGTGTACGCCGTCTTAATGTCCTCAAGGAATTTTTCGGTTATTTCATTGATAATCGCGCTGTTATCTTTTGCGACCGGCTCAGGCCATGGAGCTTTCGCCGCTTCCTCTGCTATTTCGATAACCATGTCAATAACAGGCTGGAAGGCATTGTGACCATACTTCAACGCCGCAAGCATTTCGGTCTCTGACAATTCTTTCGCGCCGGACTCGACCATAAGCACGCCTTCTTTGGAACCGGCAATCACCAAATCCAATTGCGATTCATGACCGATTTTAGGGTTAAGAATAAACTCGCCGTTTTCATATCCGATTTTTGCAGCAGCAATAGGACCAAAAAATGGAATACCTGAAAGTGTTAAAGCTGCCGATGCACCGATAATGGAAATAATATCGGCATCATTTTCACCATCAAAACTCAGAACCGTACAAATGACCTGCGTTTCGTTTTTGAAATTCTCATGAAACAGCGGACGAATAGGTCTGTCAATCAAACGAGAAACCAGTGTCTCTCTCTCTGACGGACGCCCTTCCCTTTTTACATATCCGCCAGGAATCTTGCCGGCAGCATATGATTTTTCAATATAATTCACGGTAAGAGGGAAAAAATCGGCATCAGAATTGCTCTTTTTATCCGCAACAACGGTACAAAGTACCATCGTATCTCCGTACCTAACAACAACGGAACCGTCAGCCTGATTAGCATACCGCCCCGTCTCTATAGAGAGGGTTCTTCCTCCCCATTCAATTTCTTTTTTTACTACCATAAATTTTCCCTCTAAGTTATTGCCGAATTATCGTCTCAATCCAAGAGCCTTCACGAGATTCGTATATCTCTCGTTGCTGACTCTTTTCAAATAATCCAACAACTTTCTTCTCTTACTGACCATCGCTAATAAGCCGCGCCTTGAGTGAAAATCCTTCGTATGGATATTCATATGCTCTCCCAACGCGTTGATTCTGAAAGTTAAAACCGCAACCTGCACCTCAGGTGAACCTGTATCTCCCTTATGAGTTGCGAACTTTTCTATAATTGCTTTTTTATTTGCTATCGACATCTTTTACTCCTTATTTGCTTCGTCAACACACATTCTTACGGCGTTTACCACACCGTGCTCAGACAATCTTCCTACCCCGTAGAACTTTCGAGTTTCATTTCCGAAAATCTTCACAACAGAAGATGTCGGTTCCTCTTGTTCTACAGAGATACAAAGACCTCTTTGCAATTTGACCGCCTCTTCTTCCTTAACGTATAAGGCCGGGATGTCGTCCAGCGGACTTTCCAAAGGATACAAGACGCCAGTCAGTTTGCTAGTATCCTTCATTTCAATCAATTTTTCCAGAGTAATTGCGTTGTTTATTGAAAAAAAACCGGCTTTTGTGCGACGTAATTCCTTTACATAACTCAAACTGCCCAATTTTTCAGCTATATCTCTAGCTAAACTTCGGACATATGTTCCTTTTGAACAGGCAACTTCCAGCGTAATTTCAGCAGAAGCAAGATTATCTTCGACAATCCGCAAATCGAAAATATGAACCTCGCGTGATTTCAAATCTATTTTTTCGCCCTTACGCGCTCTGTCACACGCGCGAACACCATTAATCTTAATTGCGGAAAACATCGGAGGAACTTGAGTAATTGTTCCAAGAAAAGACAGGATTACTCCCTTCACCTGCTCAACAGACGGAACAACCGAGGTTTCCGCAATAATCTGTCCGTTTCTATCAAGAGTATCTGTAGTCTTTCCGAACACAATGGTAAAAGTGTATTTTTTCTCGGATTCGTTCGTATATTGAATAAATTTGCGAGCCTCCCCCACAGCTATCGGCAATACCCCTGACGCAAACGGATCTAACGTCCCAATATAGCCAGTCTTTTCTTCCAAAATCCGCCGAACTTTCACCATCGCGAAATTCGATGAAATACCTTCCGGCTTATCCAGACACAACCAACCACTTAACTGATTCAAATACTGCATACGTTCTGCTTCAATTTCGATACGATATCATACGATATTAAGAAATGGAGAGGCAACACGCAACGCCACCACAATTGAAGCGAATGCATATTTTAGGCGCCCCTCCTTTTCTGGAAATTAAATCGACAAGAATACGCAAAAGTACATCAAACCATCTTGTTATCTACTTGCAAAAATTATAGCGTAGTATATTGTAAAGTATACGATTTGCGATTATTCGGAGTGTAACTATGACAAATGTATTGAGTTGTTTTTTCCCAACGACCGTAGTCCTTATAGATGACAGCGCATCTTTCCTAGAGACACTTACGGAAACAATAGCTTCTGATAGTATTACATTGCGTAGATTTACAAATCCATCTGAAGCGATAGATTTCGTTAATGAGGTTTCAGCAGCAAATCATTTGGATTTTTCGGACATTACCGCATTTGGTGAAGAAAACACATCCGACTGGCAATCGATAATGGTCAGTGTCAATCGTTTACACAGAGAGATTTACAACCCTGAGAGATTTTCCAGAATTTCCACGATAATCGTAGATTACGCAATGCCAGGCATGAGCGGCGTTGAATTATGTTCGCACATAAGGGACAAGAGCATTCAGAAAATTCTTTTAACCGGGGTCGCTGACGAGCAAATCGCGATAGACGCCTTTAACAATGGATATATCAATCGATTCATAAAAAAAGGCAGCCATAACTTCGAAGAAAGTCTACAAGAAGGCATTAGCAAATCAATACATCAATATTTTAATACCTACACAGAAGATTTATCCAAACATTTGTCGGTAAACGACAAGACTCATTTAAAAGACCCGATTTTTGCCAATTTCTTCTACAACACATGCCTGAATAAGACGTTTGTTGAGTACTATATGTTGGATAATTTCGGTAGTTATCTGTTTATGAACGCGCAAGGTCAACCAAGCATGCTCAGCGTGCTGACAGAATACGAAATGGAAAGAATGGTTACCATCGGTAAGGAATCAGGAGAAATGACACCTGACGTTGAAGATGGACTGAAATCAAGAGAATACATGTTGGTTTACCATAATCGCAATGGAATGTTACCTCCTATCTCAGAGTGGGGAAATTATTTGAAGCCTGCCCGTCGACTAGAAGGCTACCAAACGTATTACTTCGCATTCGCTGATTATCAATCACTTGATATCGACATAGACAAGATATTCAGTTTCGAACACTTTCGTCTATCATCACGAAGATAATATTAACTTTATTTTGTTAGCTTCTAACCGAAAACGTAGGATGAATTCTTCGTCTTTTCACATTAAAAGATAAATTTTATAAACATTTCATGCTAATCTCTGTAAAAATACTGCAACATATACAGTCGCGTAAAAGGGATACAGTATGAAAAAAATAATGATCATTGTCCTAAATATTTTATGCGCAAACGAGTTTTCTCAAGCCAGCAATCCAGAGCCTACTCAGACAAGTATATTAAAATTTTTAACACCTGATCCACCCGCTTTACACAGGTTGTTTTTGTTTTTTGTTGTTACAAAAAGAAATAGTTTCAGACTAAATAGTTGGCGAGGCAAACGACTCGACATAAGCAAGCTACCTTGGAAAAACATAACTACACGCAGGGCAGATCTTCTGAAGAAAAATGAAGAGTTGATACAAATAAAACTCCCAGATGATTTGAGAAATATGGAGGGAGTATTAGATATCACGCACGATAAAATTTTATGGACTTGTTTCTCAAATAAATCACTAAACAATATATTTATCCCAAACTTGATAACTGTAATCGATGATGTCGTATTTAACACATTGAAGTATGAAAACATACCAATGGTATGCGCTATTGCAATCCCCCGTGGCATAAATATTACCAACTTAGATGATGAGATTGCACGACTAGACATATCCCCCGAAGACAAAGAAAAAATAAATGCAATTATATGTGAAGAACCAAGCGCTTATAAAAAAATACCTTCTTGGTGCAAAATTATAATTGGATGGCTACCCACGCTTATACATATTCAATCACTTGGAGATTTATTCAGGGCGAAGATAAAAAAATGGAAAAGTTTTTCTGATGAATGTTTTGGAATGTTAATAATAAGGGACAGCAAAGTTGTACCAAAGTAAAACCCGTCATTAATTGTTTTGTTGGCATTTTTAATAGGACTATTTTACCAACAATATTCCTAATAAATTAAATTTTTTGATATTTCGTGTTGATTTCTATTGGTATCGCGTCTATATATACAGACAACTACAAAAGGAAATTACAATATGAAAAAAATAGTGACCACTTGTGTCTTAAGTGTATTGTGCGCGTGCGCGCAGTTTTCCTGTAAAGCGAGTCAGGGATTAGGTATGAAGCGTCCTCTGTCGAGCTCTTTGCCAGATGAAGGCTCTAGTAAAGGTGCTCCGGGAGCCATACCCAGCAAGCAAAAACATTACGATTCGACAAGCGAGGAACAGGTTGTTGTTTTTAATTCTCATCTAATAAGTGGCGATCTCTCTCAATTAATGAGTGCAATTGAAGTTCTCAGGCGAGCGAGAAAAGATCCCCTTAGCATTCTGATCGAACAAATGTCACCTCGATCAAAAAAAATTTATTCTCGTATTAAAAGAAGAGAAAGATCGTTGTCATTTACCGAAGTACAGCGGGAATGTGACGAGAATCATCCTTCAACCGAGCCTCTTGTAGAACCTATTTCGGCGTCACAAGAAATCAGAAGCGACAGTTCAGATGGCAGAAGTTCATCCCTAGAAGTTTCTGATGAGGACCAGATTCTTGATGAGAACACGTTGCCACACGTAGCAAATTGTGTTAGTGCTTCGCACTCTCCACTTCCACAAAAAAGATCGGACGTTGTTGGGGGGGGGGGCTCAAAGACCAGTTATGCTCCCCCTACTGCTGCGGCAGTAGCTTCATCATCATCTTCTTTTCATAAATTAGATGTAATAGTTCTTGAGGATGATACGCCGACACAACCCCCTGCCCCTACCTTTAAGGTTCCCACAGTTATTCCTGTAATAAATATAAGTAAATTGAATAAGGCCAATCGGGCTAATTGCGCTAAAATGTCTACACCTGCAGGTCAACAAAGTGTAATGGCTTTTTTCGCCCCCAAACCAAGTGAAGACGAGAAACCTCAAAGTGCCAACGTAGGTTCTTCTGCAGTACAGCATTATGAGGGTTTTTCTGCTTTTTATAGCCTTTATATTCAAATGACAGATTTGAGGATAGCGGAAATTTCTACTGAAACGTTGAAAACAACTTTATTACCCTGTACCGGCATTCTTCCACTAGATTTCAGGTTACCATATATAAACGCGCTTGTTATTCCACCAAATAGAAAAGACGTTGATGTAGGAAATGTTTTGCCGGCTGTTTGTAGTGCTTCAAAGATAGCGCCCAATACGGTGAAAGCGATAGTATGTAATGGCAATGATGCTTATCGCACAAATATTCCTGTTCACATTACGATGATCGTGTTACTGGGGAGTAACAAGCTATATCAGTTACCAATAGGAAGCTGGTATCGAGGAGAAAAAACGCGAAATGAAGACAATAGCATAATCGTCGCGAGCACATTTAAGAGGCCGCTAACATATAAAACAGGTCGCGAACAAAAATAAATTCCATTATTTTTGTTCAAAAACAGCCCCCCCTTCCCTACCTCGGAGGGGGGCTTTTGTCATTTTCGTTAACCAAAAATTCATTGACTCTATCTGTAAAAATATACGATAATTTAACGGTTTTGTTGGATGTGTTTTACGGAGGCGATAGTGCGTGTTTCTTATGTATTAAAAGCTGTGTCTTTGACCGCTTTACTGGTGTTATTCGGTTGCAAAGATAAGCAGCAACAGCAGATGCCGTTGCAATTAGTTGGAGGCGCGAAAGTCGTCAAGAAAAACGTCCCGTTTAATTTGCAGGTTCCCGCAAAAATTACAGGCTCATTAGAAGTTCAAATTCGAGCGCAAGTCGGAGGAATTCTGAAGTCAAGAATTTGTCGAGAGGGGCAATACGTTCAGCAAGGCGAAAAATTGTTCGAAATCGATCCAGCCCCATATGAAGCAGCGTTGACTCGTGCTCAGGGCAATTTAGCGCAAGCGCAATCAGAATTACGCAGAACCACTCGTGATTACAATCGCATGCAAAAATTGTACAAAGACGGAGCGGTCAGTCAGAAAGAACATGATGATTCTTTGTCTGCGTTTGAAAGAGCGACAGCAAATGTAAAAGTCGCGGAAGGTTCCCTACATGAAGCAGAAATCAATCTCGGATATACAACCGTGAAAGCCCCTATCTCTGGCGTTGTCAGAAAAGAAGCGCAATCTGTTGGCAATCTCGTCTCTCCATCTGGAGAATCCAGTCTTTTAACAACAATGGTACAAATTTGTCCGCTACATGCAAATTTTTCTGTATCAGGTTCGATTTGGGGCAGTTTAATAAAAGGACATCGCTCAGGAACTGTAGAGTTTATGAAGCCTGAGGATTTTAAAGTTGAAGTAATTATGTCAGATGGTAGTGTTTATCCTAAATATGGGAAAATCATATTCGTGGATAGTTCCGAGGATGCGTTAACGTCGAGCGTTTCTGTAAAAGCAGAAATTCCATGTGATGAAAATCAGAAAACGCTATTACCGGGACAGTTTGTGAGAGTAAAAGTTATCGGAGCAGAGTATGCAAACGCGCTGGTGATTCCATCGGCTTCCCTGCTCACAACTCCATCAGGTTCTGTTGTATATGTCGTGAAGAATGATAAAACGGTAGAAGTTCGTCCCGTAAAAGTTGAGTTAGTCGGCGATGAAGTCATTGTGCATTCAGGGTTAAAAGAAGGTGAAATCGTTATTTCCGAGGGAATAGTAAAAGCTCGCCCAGGCGTACCTGTTAACGTTGTGTTGAAAAAATAAGGAGAGCCACGATGTTTTCTCGTTTTTTCATTGACAGACCGATTTTCGCGAGCGTTGTATCCCTGATTGTGGTTCTCGCTGGAATTATGTCGATTTATAACTTACCTATTGCGCAGTATCCTGAGTTAACGCCGCCAACAGTGGTTGTCGAAGCCAGTTATCCCGGAGCAAGCGCTGAAGTTATTTCCGAAACCGTAGTTGCGCCGTTGGAGCAAAAAATTAACGGTGTTGA
>JAILGW010000093.1 GCA_024696365.1 Alphaproteobacteria bacterium
GGTGCTATCCGGATGTTCATCTGAAGAGAGGCTCGAAGGAAAAAGAGAAGAGTTAATTGTTTCAGAAGTCCATGACGCGCAAAAAGATTTATCTCCTGTCGTCATAGACGCAGATGCGCCGAATGCCAAATTTGCACAAGCATTCATGAATCCGACTCATAACTATGCACCGTTGCGGTTGAGTCCGCAAATTCAGGAAGCTTGGAGCGCGAAGTTAGATTTCGAAGCAAGTTCTGAAATCAAGATGACCGCATCACCAGTTGTTGCAGATGGAAAAGTGTTCTGCGCAGATGCAGCGGGAATTGTTTATGCCTTTGATCAAAGTACCGGCGAAAGATTGTGGCGTGTTAGTACAACTCTTGTCGGAAAGGACGGGCAAATCGGAAGCGCGATTGCATATGATAACGGGCGTGTAATTGTTTCTTCGAGTTTTGCTGAGTGTTTTGCGTTAGATGCAGCAGATGGCAAAATTCTGTGGCGCGTAAAGTTGCCTGCGCCGTGCAAGGGCGATGGAATTACGGTTATCGATGGAAAAGCCTTCGTTTTATGCGCAAACAGCAGTATGTATGCGTTAAGTACAGAGACCGGCAAGATTTTGTGGTCACATTCTGGCATGCTGGCTGATGCAAAATTCATAGGCAGTGCGAGCGTTGCTGTCGAAGGAGGCGTTGTGTATTTGGCGTATCCGTCAGGTGAAGTTTTCGCGTTGGCAGAAGACACCGGTGCACAGTTGTGGGACGCAATGCTGTCTAAATATTCATTAACAAACTCCGCAAAGGCCATATCTCATCCGAGAGCATGCCCTGTTATAAAAGATGATTTAGTTTATTTCGTGGTCGCTAATAACCAGACTGTTGCGTTGGATAAGAAAACGGGTAGAACGGTTTGGCACAGCGATTTCGGCGGAGTGCAAACACCATCTGTCAGTGGGAACAGCGTGTTCGTATTTAATGAGAATTCTGAGCTCGTATGTTTGAACAGTCGAACCGGAAAATTCCGTTGGTCTACCAAAATCACCAGTGCAGAAGAAGAGCGCCATAATTGGTTCGGACAGTTGTTAATCAAAGACTATGTCCTGATGATTTCTCCTGAAGGATACATCCACTTCATATCTGTAAAAGATGGAAAAGAGGCGAAGATTATCGAAATCGATGATGAAGACGACGGAATATCGGTCAATCCGGCTATCGCTGGCGGCATGATGTTCATTCCGATGAATTGCGGCAGAATTGTGGCGTATAAATGAAAATCGCCCTAATCGGAAGACCTAACGTCGGAAAATCGACTCTATTTAACAGATTAGTCGGCATGAAATCCGCTATTGTCGGGGACATGCCTGGCATTACGCGAGATCGTAAGTGTACGAATGCAAATCTGTGCGGACTGGAATTTTCGGTGTTAGATACTCCGGGAGTGGATACTTTTTCGAAGGATTCTTTGGCCAAATCGATGAATGAGCAATCTTTGGCGGCTGTAAAAGAGTCAGAAATTATTTGCTTTGTAGTTGACGCTATTGAGGGTATTACAGAATACGACAAGGCAATCGCGTCCTGGATAAGATCTTCTTTTAAAACGTGTGGAAATAAGCCGGTTATTCTCATAAAAAATAAATCTGAAAGCGGTAAAGTATTTTCTGATTTTTCATCGTTAGGATTTGGTGACGGAGTAGCTGTTTCCGCAGAGCACGGACTCGGTTTTGATGAGTTCTACCAAGCATTAGCGGAATTTGATTTTCCTGAAGAAAAAGCAGAAGACACATCAGATGAACCGCCGTTAAAGATGGCAATTGTCGGTCGACCGAACGTTGGAAAATCCACTTTGATAAATGCGATACTGGGCGAAAATCGTTTGCTTACAGGAGATAAAGCCGGCATTACACGTGACGCGATTCCGCTGAATTGGAAGTTTAATAATCATCCGGTGCAATTGATAGATACTGCAGGACAGCGTCGTAAGTCGAAAGTGGAAGAAAAAATTGAAACGGTTTCCGTGTTGGACGCTTGGCGATATATAAAACAGGCGAATGTCGTAATCGTTGTGATGGATATAAAAAATCCACTGGAAAAACAAGATATTACAATCGCGCGAAAAGCATTTGATGAAGGCAAAATTATTATATTCGCGCTCAATAAAAGCGATACGGTAAATAATCCCGACGAGGTATTGAAAAACGTGGAGTTCCGTGTTGAAAAAGAATTCGCACAACTTCCGAAAGTGTCGTGTTTATTAGTGTCCGCGCTTGAAAAAAAAGGATTGGCGCGTATTTTTAAAACTGCACTAAAATTATATGAGGCCTGGACAATGAGAATCTCAACGGGGCTGCTCAATAAATGGTTCCAAGCAGCTGTCGCTCAAAATCCTCCGCCACTTGTAAACGGATTGCCGATAAAATTGAAATATATTTCACAAACGAACAGTAAGCCTCCGACTTTCGCTGTTTTCGCGAACAGAGCGGAACACTTGCCGAGCAGTTACGAAAGATATTTGCTGAATCATTTGCGTAAATCATTTGATTTGTGGGGAATTCCGCTGAGAATATTTGTTCGTCAACGTGAAAATCCGTATTCAAAACGGTAGCTGAAATTATTTGATTATCCTTATGATTTTTAACTTTCTTTTAACCGGAATAATGGTATCATAGTCTGTTACTGAATTTATGTCTGATTTGACTGCAAAGGGGAATTGTATGAAGAAAGTAGTATATTTGTCACTTGGGCTGTTGTTGCTTGGCAATGTGGAGGTTTGTGAGGGATCGGCAATGGTTGCGCCGTCGCTGAGTAGTTATAGCGGCACTGATAAAATAGTGCGGGGTATAGTAGATCTTGAAAAATGGGATATGAGGAAAAAACAGGCCGCGGCATTTGATGAGTGGATGTCCGCGCATGCGCAGCTATTCACAGGATTGGCAGTACAAACATTAATAGGCTTTATATCGAATTATGTCGGACTAGCGGCGTCGTCTGCGTCAATGATTGATCTCATAAATGCTGAAGCGCAAGCCGCGAGAGCCGCCTCCCTCGAAGGACAAGCGTATACCCCGATGAGAACATCAGCTCCGGATGTGTTCAAAAAATTGA
>JAILGW010000012.1 GCA_024696365.1 Alphaproteobacteria bacterium
TAATATTTGAGGGCGTTAACAAATCGCATTTTGTTTGAACGAATCTTTTCGACGTTGCTGTCGAAATCTCTCATGCAGATTTCGCAAGCCTTAGCAAACCCGACGATTCCTGGTACGTTTTCAGTTCCGCCTCTGATTCCGTGTTCTTGTCCGCCAAAAATGAATCCATTCATTTTGCTGAAGTCTCTTATATATAAAGCCCCGACTCCTTTTGGCCCGTGAATTTTATGCGACGATATCGACATCGAGCTAACACCTGTGTTTTGCGCTTTCAGTTTTATGCCACCAGCCGCCTGAACACAATCTGTATGAAGCCACACGCCGTTATTCTTGCAGATATCTGCAAGATAAGCAATGTCGTTGATCGAACCGATCTCGTTGTTTACCCACATCGCCGCGAGAAAATCGACTTTGTGTTTCCTCATTGCGTCCTCAAGTCCTACTGTAAAAACCGTTCCATCTTCGTGTACGGGCAGCGGCCATGTGCTCATAGCACCGTGCTTGCTTTCCATTGCTTTAATCACGGACGGATGTTCAACTCTCGTATACATTTTGGGATTGCTTCCGGTAAATCCTGAGATAACTATTGAGTTGGCTTCGCTACCGCCAGACGTAAATATGACATGATCTGGGTCGCACCCCATGAATTCGCCAACGACTTCCCTTGCGTTATCTATTGCGCGTTTTGCTTCAGAGCCCATATCGTGAAGGCTTCCGGGGTTTCCGTAATAGTCCATATAATATGGTATCATCGACTCGAGAACTTCTTTTGAAACCATCGTAGTCGCGGCATTGTCAAGGTATATCTTATTCACGTTCGAGACCCTCTAAATATCGTTCTCCCTTTTCTGTAAGGATAAATCTGTCATCATCATCGATGTAATTTAATTCTGCGTCCGTAAACGCTTCTCGTACTTCGTCAAGATTTAATGTCTTTTGTACTTTCTTTAACTCTCCGCCGCCGCAAAACACGCTCGCAACAACCGTTAGCTCGACTGTGTTTTTAGGCAAATAAATCATCGCCCTTCGTTCGTCGAGTTCTATGTATTTCGATTCATCGTTTTTCATTATTATTCCTCGTAATAATAATCAATGTCTACGTAGCTATTCGGCCTTTCGCTGTTTGCACAGTCGTCGCATAGCGGGAAAATCCATGCGATTGCGATCTTTGTAGCAGGCTTCCCGCATACACCGCAAATTCTTTCAGACATACGCTCGTACTTCGGCAAAACCCGGTTCTCTATGTCTATCGTAGACCCGTATCCGTATACTTCCAGCGCTCCGTATTTTTCTTTTATGTCTTCGATTTGATATGCGATTGGCCCGCTGTTTTTCTCCAAGGACTTTTTGATATCCTTGCACATCTTTATGCCAAACTTCTTTTTCCAGCCAGGAGGCATCCAGTCAAGCGCCGTGTACGAATAATCATATCCGTCCGGAACCCTGCCTGTGTACCTGTTTTTGGGAAGAATGAACGGAAACTCAGACACCAAGTTCTTATTAATTTCCCTTATATCGAGCTCCGTATTCGATCGTTGACTCGTAGTCGGCATCTCTCACCGCCCTTTCGCTCTCTTCAATTAATAATTTCCTGTAATTTTCAGCTTCCTCTGCCGTGATGCTTTTGTTTTGTTCCAAAATATCAACATAAGATACATCGGTTAATCTCATGTACCCGTTCTTTTTTTCTGAAATTGCACACCAAGGAACGTATGGATAATAACAGATAAGATCTTTTATTGATTTAAACTTTATGGGCGTATTACCATGTCCGATATAGATATTCCGGAACCTTTTCTTGAACTCTTTAAATGATTTGTGGATTGTTATGCAGTCATAAAAGTCTGTGACACCTGAGAACTTTGACATTCATCCCTCCACTTCACGTGCTTTTTGTATGATTCAATGGTGGTAAATGTTTTGTCCGGAGACGTCAGATACCTGATATTTTTCCACGCATACTCTCCGTAATCAACAAAATACGAAAAGAACGTTTTGTCTCCCCGAACAATAAACCTTGAGTTCTTGGATGTTAATTTGTTCTTTGCAATCTCGTCTTCTACATGCTTCATGAAATCCTTGAGATTATCCGTTCGATACATCAGCGCGGTATCTTCACCGCCGTTTCCATACCACCTGTTGATATAATACGTGTGCGGCCATTTAATCATCGCATTCTCCTTTCGACATTAATTTTCCCGTCTTTACATAGTTTTCAACAAGTTGTGCTGCAATTTTCCTGAAGTACGCAATATTGCCGTCTACGAAATGAAAGGCAGTTCCGCAGATGCCGTTCTCGAAAAAGAATTCTAGTTTGCGCGCCCTTAAATTAATTTTTCTCTTCTCCTCTTTGACGAACCGATTTACGATACTTTCGTCATTTTTGCGAGATGTTTTTCTGATTTTTTGAATAGCCCTTGCGCGAATTTTTTCTTTTCGAATTCCAGCATATCTGCTTCTTGTTGGAAACCTGAGACAGTAAAGGTCGCACATACATTCGCAATATTCCTTAAACGCCCTTTCTGTTACGGCAATGGCAAGCGCCAGGTATTGATCGGTCGTAGGTTCCCCTATATGAATTACGTCACTGCTCATCCTCTTCGCCGGCCATCTTTTTTACGTATTCGTCGAGCCTTGAGATCGCCTTGTCTTCTTCCATGAAAAACGGATCTCTGCCCTCGCTCAGCGAGTACGAAAAGAAGTTCGACATTAGCTGCATAAATCGCCAGTCTGGCAATCTCTTCCAAATCCTTTTTAAATCGTTGCAAAATACTTCAATTCTATGTACGTCCCTCACCGGATTCCCCCTTTTTTTCAGTTTTCGGTTGAAGCACAACCTGCATTTGTGTATTCTGGCCGCCAGCTGCGGCCGTGAATTCCGGAGTTTGGTCTTGACACGAGAGGCTTAAGCGTTTTCTTGCTTTTAGTGCACTAGTGGGCTGGTGTTATGTTTGTTTTGGTGCTTGCGTGCATCTGTTGCATTGTTCATATTCCGTGTGAACACGTGTTTACAGTTAATGCCACCATCGCCTGTCAACGCCGCCTTCTTATGGATGCGCACTGGGTATTCCTCCGTCGTTCCATCAAGTTGTTACTTTCGCTAACAGCAAAAGCGTCTTTTTATAAAGACAATCCGTTGTGCTTCTAAATATTTTGGGGCGCCACAAAAGCGACGCCCCGACAAGGCGCATTTTCACTACTTACCACTTAGTTTAAATGAGTTGCTGTTCGCGCCTTTATTTATCCAATTCCTATTCCATAAATATGATTGAGGATTTTCGGTTCCTCGATCGGTTCATATTTATCCTTATCCCTGTTGTATTTAAACAAACTTCTATCGTCTGCTGATGCGCCGTTAAAAACCCCAGGCGCAACCTTTTCGATTAATGCGTAATCGTATATCGTCTCCCACATGTCGTATAAGTTCGACATGACCGCGTCTCTTGCATCATCATATGTATAATAATACCCGATCGCTCTTGAGTCCCCGAAATCTGGAATCCCCATTTTCTTTCCGGACGAAGAAACCATTTCTTCGACTTTCGTCATTATTGTAATCACATAAATATAATCAATCGCCCCGTTTTCCTCCGGGAAAATATCGCAAACGTCATCGTTGCAACCCATAATTTCCTCCGAAAAATAATTGCCGCGCACACCCAGCCTATGCGCGGCGTCGTTTTGGTTTTAGGTCTAGAGCTGGAGT
>JAILGW010000016.1 GCA_024696365.1 Alphaproteobacteria bacterium
AAATATTTCAAAAGACTTTCCACACTCTAAACAAACATAATCATACGTTGGCATAGTATTTATCTTTACAACACGTCTAAACATTTTTTGCAAGACGAAAAGATAAATTATTGTAACTGCAAAGTTGAATGAGCCAAAAATAAAAAAATTTTTCTTTCTTTTTTTTAAAAAATCATTATAATAATATACGTATGAAATTCCTATTGTTTGATTTGTTGTTTTATTTTTTTACTATTCCTTTTTATGCTCAAGAGATTAAAACATCTCCAAAAGATTCAAAGCCAACAAGCACAAAAGATTCAAAACAAATAAACACTTTACACATTGGATTTTTCCCAAATCTTACGCACCCACAAGCACTTGTTGCGCAAGCATTAACACGCAAAGGCGAAGGTTGGTTTGAACGTTACTTGCCTAATAACGTTTCAATCCAATGGCATCGATTTTATGCTGGTCCATCGGCGATGGAAAGCCTAATTACAGGGACGATAGACTTATCGTACGTGGGCCCAAGCCCGGCGATTAATCTTTATACCAGAACTTCCGGTAATGATATTCGCTTATTAAGCGGAGCCGTTAAAGGAGGTTCTGGGCTTGTTTTACAAAATGATATTTCAATAAACACTTCCCAAGATTGGAAAGATCGAAAGATTGCAACCCCACAATTTGGGAATACGCAAGATATTGCCTGTCGCAATTGGTTTGCTAAACAATCGATAAAAGACATAATTCTTTTACCTGCAAGCAATCCAGACCAATTAATGCTCTTTAAACGAAAACAAATTGATGGTGCTTGGACGATTGAACCATGGCTCTCTCGGCTTATTAATGAAGGCAATGGGAAGCTATTTTTCAGTGACGATACGCAATGGACTACAATATTGGTGTGTTCTCAAGCTTTCTGTCATAAATACAATCCTATCAAAAAAGCTATTGTAGAAGCTCACGAAGCATTAACCGTTTGGATAAAAAATAATATCAAAGAAGCAGCCGATCTAATACATGCGGAATTGAAAACACAGACGCATTTGGATTTTTCATGCGAACTCATCGAAGCAACACTCAAAAAGCTTCAATTATGTACGACTGTTCCACAAAATGAAATACAGCTGTGGCTGGATGATGCCGTAAATATCGGCTTTATAAAACCTGAGAAAAATATTTCTTTAGATAAATTCTTTTCAGAAGTTTTACACGAAGAAGTTTCACCCAAATCTCAGGAAAAGCAAGCCTTAAAGCTCTCTGAAGAATCAACAAAAAAATCTTCGTCTTGTGGTTTATCCCGCTAAGCCTGCTTCATTACCTTTACTGTTTGATTCTAAAGGTCCCCCATCAAACGTATATTGAAGATCTTTTATGGATGAAATAGCTGTCTCGATGGTACTGCCAGACCAACTGCTTTTCGTTTCTAAATCTAATGTTGAAACAAAATGTAACCCTAAGGTATGCTGCGAAGCATTACTTCCGTTTAGCAAATGCCATGTGACGTTTATTTCAGCATTCAGCGGATTGCCTTCGTTGATTTTCAAATGAATATTAGGACCTACACCTGGATTTTGGCTTGTTTTTTCACGCGTCCCTAAAATCAAGCCATTGCTTTCAAATTTACTCTTTAAATTTTCTGGGATAAAATCCAACAACGTTCCTTCATCTGCTAATAAAGATAAGTTTTTGACCACAGAAGTTCCATCCGTACTGCCAGGATTCTTATTCAAAGCATTATTAAGAGCTAGTACTTTTTCTTTTGCAATATCGGCAGCATTTTCATTATATTCCAAAGCTTGACCATTTACTTCTATCTGTAAATCTTTGCCCAACAACATATTTCGAAATGTTTCTGCCAAATGATAGTTTGCCGTCCATGTATAACCGGAATCTTGTATTGGATGCTCATTTTTTAGCGATTCAGCTTTAACATTCAATTGATCACGCAAAACTTCCCCATCTTTTACAGTAAAATCTTTTTGTAGGTCTGATAAAGTTAACGAAAATAGCCCTTTAATATCGTCAAGCGTTGAATTGTTTAGATTATAACCGTTTTGTTTTGCCTGCACA
>JAILGW010000015.1 GCA_024696365.1 Alphaproteobacteria bacterium
TGCCGTTCACTATGTGAACTTTTAGGTGTATCGAATCTTGCCTTTCCTCTTATTGAAGAAAGCGTTGTTTTTACAAAAACAATTCCTTTTTTCAAATTAACATTTTCCCAGACCAGCCCAAATATTTCACCTTCACGCATACCAGTTTCCAAAGCCAGGTGTATTGCTGTACTATAGCTTGACCTTACAAAATACTCTGTTTCGCTAGTATTCTCCAGCTTCTTCCTCATTATTTCAACCAATGCTGTAATTTCTGCGTCTGATAATGCTTTTTTATTCGATTTAGGCCGCTTGGGCGGTCGGGTTTGCTTCGCCGGATTATTCTTTATATATCCAAAATCAATCGCCGCATTAAAAAACACAATAAAAATCGTGCGAATTGAAATGACTGTAATCGGAGAGCGATCAAGTAAAAGCTGATTAAAATAGTCCTGTAATATTGATGCTGTGACGGCATCAAGTTTATATTGCCCAAAATTTGGAATGATATGGTTTCTTACTGTTGTTGCATAATTTTCTTGTGTTTTACGTTTGCAGCTATTCGCGACAACGGAACTCAACCATTTATCGGCCCATTCTGCTACCGTAATATCCCCGATGTTATCCCCCCGAATTTTGTCTGTGAATTTTTTTACTTTTAATTTCAATTCTGCCTTATCCCGCGAATAAAGGCTTTTCTGGCGTGGCTTTCCTAAAACATCTTTGTAGTGAACGCAGAATCTCCATAGCTTTGTTTTAGTATTATAAAAATAACAGCCTTCCCCATTTAATCGCCTCATAAGCTCACAATCTCACTTTCCCGGCAAGCAAGTCATTAACCCAGTCCGCATAAATAAGCTTTTTGCTACCAAAAGCTACTGTTTTGATCTTCCCGTTTTGGATATATTTATGCAGCTGAGTCCGGCTTATAGTGTTATCTAGAATCTGTAAAACCTCTGTGATAGTGTAAAAATTGCGTTTCTCGTCCATTTCCAACCTACTCCTTTTTATCAATCTCAATTGCAATCATTTTACCTGTTTTTTCATCGCGAATCGTTTTACGTTCTTTTGGTTGACATCCATCTACACTACTTAAACTATCCTTACCTATACTATTCTTTACTTTACTATTCTCTGCGGCATTTCGTCGACGTAATTCCAACAGAGTGTCAGCAGTTTGTTGGAAAGCCTGCGGCAGTATCTCTGGGTAACTTTCCAAAAGCAAATCATGATATTTACCGGGACTGAATCTGCTTGGTTGAAGCCGATTTTGCAGCTTGAAATCTGTCACCACAACCACTGAATCCCCTTCAACTAACCATCTAATGAAGTCCTGCCTAAATAGATTATCCGCATCGCCATCCGATGCACCACAGAGACGCATCCCTGTAAATAAGCTCACTACTCCATCATCATCTGCGCTCACGATTAAATGCATGTACAATGCCTGAGCCGTTAAAGCGAGTTGAAGAAACCGCTTCGAGTGAATGATTTCTTTGCTAATCATCCTTCTAGTCGCCATTTTTACATCTTCCTTTCTTTATATTGCTAACTAAATTTGCTAAAATGGGTGTTGTATTTGGTATATATTAAACTGATTTTGTCTGCCCATATTTTTATCGTTGTTAACGATGTTTCTATGGTTATTATAGATGCCATTTCTGTCGTTGTCAACGATGTTTTTGAGGTGAATTTATGTTTCAAAGAAAAATATTTGCAAAAAATCTCAACCATATCCGCGAAGTTCACAACCTAACCATCACTCAGATCGCAGAAATTCTTAAATTTAAAAGCCGGTCTTCGATCAACGATTTTGAAAGTGCTCGAACGTCTCCGTCAGTCGAAATACTTTTTGGGATTGCCGATTTATTTGGTGTCTCAACAGACTGGATGCTTGGTCGAAGCTCTGATGCCTATGCTTTCAATATTGATACCATCAAGCGCTTAGAAGCTACTTTCTATTCGCTCCTTATGCACCCAAGTTTAGTCAAATATCCTGAAAGGCATCATTTTTATGAAGCTTCACTTCATTTAATTCATTCCTCGAATTTAGATCTTCTTGACTCTAACTCTTCTAAACGAGAAGAATTTTGCCCTGCAGCAAGAGCTAACATCTTATTTGCCCTTCAAGTTTTGCTTTATGCCAGCCAAAAGTATTACGAGGACGGTTTAGGTTTAGATGTCAACTTACCTACCTTAATAAGTACGTTGTTTTTAAAAGGCAAAAAAACAGAAAAAGCACTGGCAGAGCTGTGCCATTTTTGCTACTACGATGTGCTTGAATTCTACTGGAATCCCCACCCCTCCCTCGAATCAACTTTCAAAAACACTATAATCCTTGACATTTCAAAAGAACCACAATCTTTGAAAGACTTGGATTCGAAGATTATTTATCTTTCTAAAAAACAAGCAAGCATATACTAAAAATCCCCCAAAACTGTACTTAGATAGCGTACAATTTTGGGGGATTTTTCAAACTAGGTCAAAATTAGGTCACTACGAAATCAAAAAAGGCTTCCGATTTCTCGGAAGC
>JAILGW010000035.1 GCA_024696365.1 Alphaproteobacteria bacterium
TCGATGAAAACAAACGTACAAAAGATAACGATGGTTTGGTTATGTATTTTATCGACATTACAGAACGAAAAGAGCTACAACACCAGTTCGTACAATCACAAAAAATGCAGGCTGTTGGCCAATTGGCAGGAGGAATCGCGCATGATTTCAACAACTTGCTTACCGCAATGATTGGGTACTGCGATTTGTTACTGGAAAAATACATTCCGTCTGACCAATCATTTAACGATGTCATGCAAATAAAGCAAAACGCCAATAGAGCGTCGAATTTAGTCAGACAATTGCTGGCGTTTTCACGTCAACAAACATTGCAACCGAAAACTCTCAGCGTTACAGATATGATTAGTGAGCTGTCAGCGTTATTAAAACGTCTGCTCGGAGCAAAGGTGACTCTAAAAGTTATACATGGGCGCGATTTAGGATTTGTGAAAGTCGATCAAATACAATTTGAACAGGTCATTATGAACCTTGCAGTTAATGCTCGAGATGCCATGAAAGATGGCGGAACTTTAACCATTCAAACTTCACCATATATATCTAAAGAATCAAAATTCTTAAGGGGCGATACAATGCCGCCAGGAAAATATGTTTTAATTGAAGTGGCTGATACAGGATGTGGAATAGATAACGCTCAATTAAACAGAATCTTCGACCCATTCTTCTCCACGAAAGAAAAAGGCCATGGAACAGGATTAGGACTGTCAACTGTATATGGTATTGTTAATCAAACTGGTGGCTTCATTTCTGTAGAAAGCGAAGTTGGCGTCGGAACAAAATTCAGTTTGTATTTTCCAATGATAACAGGACAGGAAGTCGAAGCAGTTACTCAAAAAGAAGCTTCTTCTGAACATAAAGTCGCTGATCTTACTGGCACCGGAACTATTTTACTTGTTGAAGACGAAGACGCAGTTCGAATGTTTAGTTCGCGCGCCCTCCGAGACAAAGGATATCGAGTTATCGAAGCATCAAACGGTGAATCTGCTCTAGAATTTATAAAGAAAGGTGCAGATACAATAGACTTAATCGTTACTGACGTTGTCATGCCGAAAATGGACGGACCAACGCTGATGAAACAAATCAAAGATTATAATCCGAAAATGAAGGTTATATTTATTTCAGGATATACTGAAGATAGTTTCCGTGAATCTATAGCCAATGATAGCAGAGTACATTTCCTGCCCAAACCGTTTAATCTTAAAGAACTCGCGAGCAAAGTGAAAGAAGTATTGGGCTAGTTTTCAAGTCGACACGCGATTAAGCCTCTTATAAACACACAAAAAAAGGAAGCCGAAGCTTCCTGTGAGTTAAAATAATAAAAAAGAAAGGAGACACAAAATTAGTTTGAAGCTTTTGCTTCCAACATTTTTTTCATTTTCCTAAATTTAGGAGACAACTGACATGCACATGCATTTCTGAGATAGTTATCTATCCCGCCACACTTCTCCACCGTGCGAACAGCACTGGCGGCGAGTCTGACACGCACCTGTGTTCCGAGTGTATCACTTAAAAAAGACACATTCTGCAAATTAGGTATAAATCTGCGCTTCGTCTTGTTGTTAGCATGGCTCACGTTATTTCCGCACATAACTTTCTTTCCGGTAAGTGAACAAACTCTAGACATAATAAAACCTTTTCTAAATCAGTCACCCATTTTTAAAGAAATAACTGTGCAATGTCAAGTGTTTTTTTAATTGCTGAGTTTGGCAGATTTAATCACTTCAATTGCTGCCTGCTGTTTTGTTCCGATAATTGATTTCATCACTTGCTGATAATATTTCTTTTGCGTATTCCCGTCTTTCGTTTCCAAAAGTTTCCGTGCCTGCTCGAAGATATTTTGCGCGGTGCAATCGTCCTGCAGCAATTCGGGCACGACTGTTTTTTTGGCTATGATATTAATCAGACACACATGCGGAACATGTATCAAGAATTTAACTATACGATAAGTTACTCGCGAAGTTTTATAAATCACAACTGCAGGAAGTCCGACACGTGCCAACTCCAATGTAACAGTTCCTGACGCAGCAATTGCTAAATCCGAAGCATAATAACCAAGAATTTTTTGTGCTTTACTTTCGACGATAATCGGCGAGACATCCCAGTTTTTTGTCCAGCTTGCTATTGTGTTTTTCAAACTCGGAATGGTCGGAATTATAAACTTAACATTACCGTATTTTTCATGCATTAACGAAACGAAGTCTTTTAATATTGGAAGATGTTTTGCAATCTCAGAATAGCGACTACCTGGAAGTAACGTAATAACCTTACTATCATTCAATTTGTACGACGATTTAAAATTTCGCAAACGGGTATCGTCTGGTTTTTCAAAATCAGAATCAGTCGCAATCGGATGACCGACAAACACTGTATTCAATTGATATTTATTAAACAGCTCAGGCTCAAACGGAAACAATGTCATTAATTTATCGATGAAATTATGCATGGTTTTCGCACGCCATTTTCTCCATGCCCAAACAGGCGGAGCGACATAATGCACCACTGGAATTTTGCTGCCAAGCTTTTTCAATTTTTTTGCGACACGATGCGTAAACCCCGACGAATCTATCGTGACAATTACATTCGGTTGGTATGCCAAAATATTCTTCACAGTTTCATTTATCATTTTTTTGACGTGAAAAACTTTTCCAAGTACTTCCCAAATACCAATGATAGATAACTCCTGTGTCGAGTATAATTTCCGCAAACCAGCGCGAGTCATATTATCTCCGCCTATTCCGAAAAATTCAACATTACTGTCTGAAATATCCGAAATATCCTGCATCAATCGACCACCGAGATAATCCCCCGACGCTTCACCTGCGATAATGAAAATTTTCAATACCGATGATTTTACACTCACGAAAAACATTCCGTATTCATTGACCTTATCGAGAACAGATTTTTTATCCAGCACGATACATTTTCCGCACTCAACAGCAACTCCGACAAAACCGTTTTTGTGCAAATTTTCAATGGTATTAACGCCGATAGTCGGCAAATCCAATCGTCCATCCTGCTGAGGTTTTGATACCTTTACTAATACACCGCCGGTTTTCGCTTTTCTAACTTTAGCGCTCCTTGCGATGAGATTATCTGTACCCTTGATATCTTCCGTTGCGATTACTTCTCCGTCACAAACGACGACCGCCTGTCCTTTATCCCGTACACCTAAATCACGCGCGGCTTTAAATCCGACTTTAACATCATTTTCTTCCTGCGGAGACAATTTGCGCTCAGAAAAAGTTCCCTCTTCCACAAAAATATCTTCTAGATAATCCGTACCGGCTTTAACCTCAAACCCTTCTTGTGTCAACAATTCAGCCACAGCTCGCAATAACTCATCATCTCCCCCTAACGCATGCTTACCGAGTTTCAACAGCCAAGCTGCACCTTTTTTATCAAGAGATAATTTAGAGAAATCAGGGCGTTTTACGGTACCCGCAAAAACGACTTCTTTAACGCCATTCTTATGAAAAAAATTGACAATTTTCCCGATCTGCCCAAATCCTGCTGAAACCGATTCCGCAGCAGGCCAATTGTGCACATCACAAAAACCGTCTAAAAACACTAAACAAAAATCTATGCTCTTTGCATGACAAGTTTGCGCAATTAATCTCGGATAATCTCCACCTCCGCAAATTATTCCGAGCATTTACTTTCCTTAGGCATACAGAAAGAGCGACTTGTTTCTTCTCTCATGAAACTTATCACATCAGAAACGCATTTTGCGTTACCGAATTGCTCTTCCGCCGTTTTTAATTTATCCGAGGTGCTCCCTTCGCTGCAAAAAATTACATCATAAGCTTTTTGCAATGCCGAAATTTCATCTCGATGAAACTCTGCGCGTCTCATACCAATAAGATTAAGGCCATAAAGATGCGCCCTGTCTCCTTTTACTGCGCCGAACGGAACGACATCCCTTTCCACGCCAGACATACCTCCTATAATCGCATGATGACCTATTCTCACGAATTGATGCACCGCTGCCAAACCACCAATAATGACATTATTTCCTACGACAACATGCCCACCGAGCGTAGCATTATTTCCCATAACTACATGGTTTCCTACAACGCAATCGTGGGCAATGTGAACTCCTATCATCAGCAGATTGTTATCTCCGACAACAGTTTTCATCAAACCGCCTTCCGTTCCCGGATGTATGGTCACGTACTCACGAATAGAGTTGTTTTTTCCTATTATCACGCAAGATTTTTCACCGTGATATTTTAAATCCTGTGGCTGATAACCGATAGTCGCAAACGGGAAAATTCTTGTTCCTTCGCCAATTGTAACACGCCCATCTATGCAAACGTGAGACATAATTTCCACATTGTCCGCTAGCTCAACTTCATCACCGATAATCGAGTACGCGCCAATTGAAACGTTTTTTCCGATTTTAGCTAAAGGAGAAACTATCGCCGTAGAATGTATCACCTTCCATCTCCTATAGAACTATCATTGCTGTAAATACCGCTTCTGCAACCAGCGAATCTCCGACATACGCTTTGCCTGCAAAACGCCAAACATGCCCATGGCTTTTTTCTTTTACGACGTGCAAACGCAAAACATCACCCGGCTCGACCAACTTTCTGAACTTTACTTTGTCCATACTCATGAAGTACACCAGACCGCCACTCTTTTCCAAGTTCATGGTTTTTGCGACAACAATACCTGCCGTCTGTCCCATTGCTTCAACGATTAACACGCCCGGCATAATTGGTCTTTCAGGAAAATGTCCCTGAAAAAACGGCTCGTTAAAAGTTACATTTTTGATTCCAACAGCACTTTCACCGAGTTTCAAATCCTCAATTTTATCCACCAATAACATCGGATACCGGTGCGGCAAACATTCCTTTATCTCATTTATATTTAAACTTAACAATTCTTCACTCATATTATCCCTCTACTTTTGTTTTTTCCTTGTAACTGACATTTTTAAAAATGCAGCCTGTCTTCTCCACAAATTAGCATCGACCGCAGGAATGCCTCCGACAATTTGCTTCGAAGCAATATCCGATGCGATTCCGCTTTTTGCTGCAGCAATTGCGCCGTCACCAATTTCAACGTGACCAGCGACACCAACCTGTCCAGCCAATACAACATCGTTACCGAGTTTTGTGCTGCCAGCAATTCCCACCTGTGAAACGATAATACAGCGTTCTCCTATATGAACGTTATGCGCAATTTGCACTAGATTATCGATAATTGTGTCATTCCCGATTATCGTATCTTCTATACTACCTCTGTCTATCGTAGTATTGGAACCGATTCTCACTCTGTCGCCGATAATCACACGCCCTAACTGCTTCACATACACCATTCCGCTACCCGTCGGAATAATTCCGAATCCTGATTCCCCGATACGAGCTCCGCAATTAATTATCGCATTTTTTCCTATAATGCTGTGCGAAATTGATACGTTATTCCTGATTCTGCTACCTGAACCGATTTTGCAATTTGCTTCAATCACGGTGTTATTTCCGATAACGACATCATCGCCAATTTCAACATTTTCTCCGATAAAAACATTATCCGCGATATAACAATCCGCACCGATTTTCGCAGTCTTATGAACATTTGCCGTCGCGCAAATATGTGCCAAATGCGTTTCTTTCGGACATAACACATTCAGCGCCTTCGCATGCCCAATAATGGCATGAGGAAACACTAAAGCTATTGTACCACTCGGAACATCTGCAACATTTGCTTCAGGCACGATTACCGCACCAGCTTTAGTTGTTCGCAAATCTGCAATATATTTTTTATTACCAAAAAAAGATAGTTCATTGCGCGTTGCATGCTTTAAGGTTGATACACCTTCTATCTGAAAATCTCCGTCACCGACTTTTTTGAAACCGCAAATCACAGCCAACTCTGATACCTTTATTTTTTTCAGCTCTCCGAAAAAATTTTTATCTATCATTTTCTCCTCAGTTTATTCTTTGTAATTAACCGACATCTCTGGACACTGCTTATTTAATTCTTTGATTACTTCTGCAGTAATGTCTTCACAATTTTTGTTCGAATACACAACGGCATCTTGTGGCACCACCAAATCTATTTTTTTCTTTTTACAAATATTAGATATAATGCTTTTCATATTTTCATTAAGCTTTTCTATCGCCTTGTTATACGCTTCAGAAATCTTATACTTCTTCTCTCTGACCATATCGTACAGCATAACTTGCAACTCTTCGATTTTGCGCGTATCAAGATCAGTTTTTTTGCTACTTTCCATCGACTTAATTTGACTCTCTAACTCCAATAGATCCGATTTAGATTCATTGTTAATAGTTTTCATTTGCTTTTCGATGTCTTTACCTGCTTTAGATTCTGCAGCAACCTTTTTCAAATCTACAACAGCGATATTAGTGTTACCACCGAAAGCCGAAAAACTCATAAGTAGCAAAAGCAATGAGCATAATTTTATTTGCATTACATAAACCCAGTTAGCGTAAATGTCTGTTTCTCATCAAACGATTTTTTCTTCAACGGGAATCCAAATACAAACGATAAAGGCACTCCTAATGGGGATCTGGCCCACTCAATTGCGACACCAGCAGATGCCCTTATTGCACTTGAATCACGTACTTTTTCTGTATTATATTTCGTTCCCCACGCACTTCCAAAATCGATAAATGCCACACCGTTCATACCAATTTCTCTCGTGGATAACGGAGCTTTAACCATAAAGCTGACGGTCCAGAATTTATTACCTCCAACGCTGTTTCCCTTCAAATCTCGGGTACCAACACCATAGGAATCAAACCCTCGCATACTCTGACCATCTCCGCCCAGAGCATATCTATCAGCGCTTCTTGTATTTCTAATTTCCTTGATATAGCCGATATTTCCACTTGTTACAAAGGTTAATTTTTGAGTTAACGGATAATAATAATTCGCGCTTAGTTCATTTTTAAAGTAACGAACACTACCACCGACACCTGCGTATGAGTTCGTCATGGAAATATCATATCCTTCCCTTGGTTCATACGGATTATCCGTTGCATTGTAGAACAGGACAGAGGACAATTCAGCACACGTAAATTTGCCGTACTCATCCCTCATCAACGGAGTATCCGTGACACTACTCGGTACGGTATCATACAGTTTTCCTTCTCCTTTATGCCACCAACGTCTATCATTGTGTGACAATGTATAAGCAATTTTGTGTCCAATATGTTCGCTTATGTTATAGCGAATAAACGGTGATATATACGCAGACTTCGTGACGCTTTGGTCAACATTCTTTCTGTCATATCTATGAGCACCGATATTAACACCTGCACCAAAGTTCTTGTCCATAAAACGTGGATCAAAAATACCAGCCTTACATCCATAGTATTTTTGCATCCAGAACACATCTGTAGAAACCGAACGCCCTGTACCGAATAAGTTGTTCTCAACGAATCCTACGAAACCACCAAAACCATCAGAGTCACTAACGTTGAGTCCAAAACGCAACTGTGCAGTACTCTCTTTTTCCTTAACCCTAACGACTAGTACTTTTTTGTCTTCTGCCGAGCCCGGTTTGTCGCTGATTTGAACATCCTCGAAATATTCCATTCCTTTCAAACGCTCAACGGTTCGCTGAATCTTATACGCATTGAATGCGTCACCTTCATGAACTGAAAATCCCCTACGAATAACCCTATCCAACGTCCTAGTGTTCCCGACAATCTCTATTCTTTCAATAAAGGCCTTCGGTCTTTTTACAATCGTATACTTCACGCTAGCAGTCTTA
>JAILGW010000018.1 GCA_024696365.1 Alphaproteobacteria bacterium
CTACGATAGAAGATCTGCGTGCTAAAACTGAACCGCTGAATATAGAAATTTACTTCAACGCTATTACTGAAGAAAATAAAGCGGCGTTAAGCAGACTTATTCATGAAAAAGCACAGGAAGTATTGATCAATTTTAGAACTAGACCTACCAAGGTGGCTGCAAATTTTTTAAACAATCTCTTTGTACGAGCAGAGGCGCAGATCTCTGTTTATTTTGACGATGAAGTGTATGCAAAACCTTTCATAAACTTTTTAAAAAACAACAGAGATATTAGTGTTATTAAATTACAATTACGCCTAGAAAGTGCGGAAAATCCCTTGTTACAACGTATTGCTGATGAGTTAACAAAGTGTAGATTTGTAGATCTAATTGGTGGTACAAGTGAGCTGTCAACGTGGGATAAGAGGGCCAATGAAAATGCTATTAAATTGCAACAACTTTTGAAGGAAAGAGGTAGGGATACACGCATAATTAATGAGATAGACTCGCAAACGTTTGTCGATGGGAAATGGATTAGATTAACTGAAGAGGAGAAACAAGCGATTAAGAATGCAAGAGATTCCGCCATGCAAGCAGAGCAAATAAGAAAAGGGATGGCTGCGTTACAACTAGGGGTCGGCGAAAAGTTCGTTGCAGAATTCAAAAAACGTGAAGAAGTCGCAAAAGAGTGGCAGAAAAGGTTTAATGAAGTGGCTCAAAACACAGATGTTACTGCTAGGCTTAAGTTGATAGACGTTTTATTCGGAAAGTTAACAGAGGAAATCATTACATTCTTAACAAAAGAAGATTGTGAAAAAGCGGTAAAAAACAGAATAATTCATCAAGAAAACTTCTTTTTTCTTTCAATAGGAAATAACGAACCCAAACTAGTTACTGCCGCAAATGAGATTTTGATACAGATGGCGAAAACAAGCCAAACTAGTACTCAGCTTCTTAAAGTGGCACGTAGACAGTTAGATGCTAATCCTTCTGCAACACTGCGAATTTTAGTGATGGATCCTTTATTTACAGATGTCGAATTTGTAAGGTCAATAAAACCGCAATTACGAGTTTTTCATGAGAGATACAAAGCAGATTACGAAGACAAAGGAAAGCCACAAGGGCATCCGTATTTAAGAATTTAAGATTTTTAGTTGTAGATAAAATATAAGCTCTATCGGCGATACCGTTTTCCCCGAGTCGTTTTAAAGACAAGTGACTCGGGGTCTTTTTTACTCCTCCCACATCTCGCACAGATTTTAGTTAACAAAGCATGAACGCTATTTTAATTTTCGGCTTTTTGTGATATTTTCCTGTTTGTATTTATGAAAAGGATAATATTATGAGCGAAAATATAGCTGATAAAGTTAAGGCGGTTATTGCTGATAAGTTGGGCGTCGATCTTTCTAAGGTAACAGAGAATGCTCGCTTCATTGATGATTTAGGCGCAGACAGCTTGGATACAGTAGAACTCGTCATGGCTTTAGAAGAAGAGTTCGGTATTGAAATCCCAGAAGATGAAGGTCAGGAAATCCAGTCAGTGCAAGATGCAATTTCCTTCATCGAAAAGAAATGCAATAAATAAGGTTTTGATATGAAAAGAGTAGTAGTCACAGGCCTTGGTATGGTCTCTCCTCTCGCGACAAACGTGAAGGAGACGTGGCAGCGGTTGCTTAATTGCGAGTCGGGCATCAAGAAAATTGTTTCTTTTGACGTAAGTGATTTGTCTTCACAAATCGCAGGACAAGTGCCGTCAGAACATGTTGAGCAAAAGTCATCTACTCTTTTCGATCCTTTGAAGTACGTGACTTCTAAGGAGTTAAACAGGATGGATACGTTCATTCTGTACGCTATTGCCGCGACAACTGAGGCAATGGCAGATGCCGGAATTAGTGAATTGGGCGATGAAGAAAAAGAACGTAGTGGCGTTGTCATCGGCTCAGGAATCGGTGGTTTACCGGCTATTTATAATACATCTTTAAATTTACATGATAACGGAGCGAGACGTGTTTCTCCGTTTTTTATCCCGTCATCGTTAATTAACTTGGCATCAGGGCATGTGTCCATTCG
Organism: Alphaproteobacteria bacterium; assembly: GCA_024696365.1. Classification (GTDB taxonomy): domain Bacteria; phylum Pseudomonadota; class Alphaproteobacteria; order UBA3830; family UBA3830; genus JAILGW01. Next base: position 2,050 of record JAILGW010000018.1, read on the forward strand.
CTTTGGCTTAAAAGGACCAAACCATGCTGTTGTTACGGCGTGTGCGTCAGGTTCTCATGCAATCGGGGATGCTGCCAGAATTATTCAGGTCGGAGCAGCTGATATGATGGTCGCAGGCGGTGCAGAAGCAGCTGTTTGCAGATTGGGTGTGTCAGGATTCGCTGCAGCGCGTGCGTTGTCTACATCTAGAAACGATTGTCCTGAAGAAGCGTCCAGACCATGGGATAAATCCAGAGACGGATTCGTCATTGCGGAAGGTTCTGGGATCGTCATTCTTGAAGAATTAGAGCACGCGAAGAAGCGCGGTGCAAAGATATACGGCGAAGTCATTGGATATGGCATGTCTGGTGATGCGTATCACATTACTGCTCCTTGTGCGGACGGAGACGGCGCGTATCGTGCGATGAAGAACGCTATCAATTCCGCGAATATTAATGCCGAAGATATTGATTATATCAATGCGCACGGAACATCTACTCCAGCAGGAGACAAAGGCGAATTGACTGCGGTTGAACGCATATTAAACGGCTGTCGTGGAACGTCCATGTCGTCGACAAAATCTGCTATAGGACATTTGCTAGGTGCGGCCGGTGCGGTTGAAGCAATTTTCTCGTTGTTAGCTATTAGAGATCAAGTAGTTCCAGCGACCTTAAACTTACATGATGCTGAAGAGACATTTGTTGATTTGGTGCCATTGCAGCCACGCGAAAGAAAAGTAAAAATAGCGATGTCTAACTCGTTTGGATTCGGTGGCACAAACGCTAGCTTAATATTTAAGGCATTTGAATAACAGAATACGGTGATGCAGGAAATAAACAGGCGATATTTATATTTTTCTCTTGGATTTATTTCAATTTTAGTATTTATTGTATCTTTATTTTTGTTCTTTATATATAGAGACTCTCGTTTTTCAGGGCAGAACGCCGTTATTATTGATTACCCAACTAATGATGCTTATGTTTCAAAAGTATTCTGCGATCGAGGCATTTCGCACGGGAATACCGCAACCAGGATTGCCATAAAAATTTTAAGATGGTTCAATATTCAACCAAAATTCGGAGAGTTTGAATTACCAAATAACGTTTCACTGATAGAAGCGTTGCGCATTTTAGACGCGGGAAAGAATATAATCCACAAAATAACAATTCCTGAGGGTTTTTCCGTTATGCAGGTAATGAAACGAATAGAAAAAAATGAGCACCTGCAAGGAGAAATTACTGAAGTTCCAAAGGAAGGCATGATGCTGCCTGATACGTATGTTTTCAAATATCCAACGACCAAACAAGAAATTATTAACCGAAGCCAGGAGGCGTTAAAGAAATTTATTGCGCAGGAATGGCCAAAGCGTTCCTCAAATTGTATAGCAAAAACTCCATATGAAGCACTTATATTAGCCTCTATCGTAGAAAAGGAAACGTTTTCTGAAAGAGAAGCAGTCGCCGGCGTTTACTCCCACCGTTTAAAGATAGGGATGCGTTTGCAAGCTGATCCTACGGTTATATATGGCATTAAAAAAGGGGACAAATTCGGGCGAAATTTGAAATATGCGGACCTAAAAATAGATAATCCTTATAACACATATCGGAACGAGGGGTTGCCCCCTACCCCAATTGCTAACCCAGGCAGAGCTTGTATACTCGCGGCATTGCATCCTGAAGAAACAGAAAACTTATTTTTCGTATATGATAGATCTGTTTCTCATCATGTTTTTTCAAAGACTTACAAAGAACACAAACAGCATATCGCTCGCATAAGAAAGAAAAAGTTATCGGAGATAAAATAATAAATCACAGTCACAAATGAGTTAAGGAGAACAAAATGGAAAAAACATCAAAATTTCAAATGATAGTATTCCTTGTTATATCAGTGATAATCGCAGGCGGATTGCTCTGGTTCGGAAATTTCTCTATTTCTCGATTCGGTCCAAACAAGGATTTAGTCGAGGTTAAGGGGCTGTCAGAAAGAGTTGTAAAGGCGGATGTAGCGGAAATTTCTCTGAAGATAGAAAATAAAAACCAGGACTTAACAACGCTTTATGAAAAAAGAACGGCCGACAAAGCCAAGGTTATGAATTTCCTGAAGAAATTCGATATTACTGAAGCAGACATTGCAAGTATCAATACCGATACTAGCGAAGAAACTTTTACGGACAGCGAAAGTAAAAAGACCGAGAAATATTTTAAAGCCGAAGATACTATATTTATTAAAACATCAAATCTCGAAAGAGTTAACGAGCTAAAGTCGGATATAGTCAATTTGAGTTCTGAAAATGTTCTTATCTCTTGTGATTGCACTTATCGTTTTACCCATTTCCAACAGTTAAAGCTCGACATGATAAATGAGGCATCCAAAAACGCGAAAGAAAACGCTATTTCATTTATCGCTCCTTACGATATGCATATAAAAGGAGTCTCTTATCTCAGACAAGGTGAAGTAACTATCAGGGCTGAAAATGAATCTGAAGATGTAAACAGCTGGGATTCAAAAGAGAAAACCAGCCCGAAGAAAAGAGTTCGCTTGGTTGTTCGCGCCGGATTTACACACGATTAACCTGACATAATACACTGGCACGGTGGATTGAGTAATTACAGCTCAATCCACTTAAAGACGCAAAAAAATGAGAAAAGATATCGCATTATCTTTTCCAATCTTCAAGAAACGAGAAAAGTTATGCCGCTATCTTTTCCGGTTGTGTGTTGATAAGAAAAGTTACAGGGGATTAAATTCGAGTACGATTATAGCCAAAAATAAAGCTCAAACATTTGAAAATGCTTGAGCTTGTGCAAAATGACGCTGAGGATTTGTTAAAGTAGGGTGCAGCTTTGACAGCAGCCCTCTTCTTCTGCTTGATATTGTTTCAATTCTTCTTCTAATTCGGAAGATCTTGTTTGATATTTCTCCAATTTTTGTGTAGATCGATCCAATTCTTGTTTTATTTTGTCTGCTTCAGTCGTTAGAGTATTATAAGTTGACTGTAGTGTCTGATAATTGCGCTCTTGTTCGCGCAGCAAAGACGTTTTCTCAGTGACGGCCTCGTCCTTCTCCTGATTTAGTCGCTTAACGTTTTCTTCTAGTCCTTTAATCTGTTCGCTTAGTTGCCCTTTTTCCTCTTCTAGTCCTCTAATCTGTTCGCTTAGTCGCCCGTTTTTCTCTTCTAGTACGCTAATCTGTTCACTTAGTCGTTTTTTTTCTTGTTCAGCTTCATTTAAAAGAACAATAATCCTTATCCCCAGAGCCGTTTTTGTAGGACTTAATTTTACGTTAACCTGTTGTGCTGCTGGCATAAGCGCTGTATCACTGGCATCAAGCTGCCTTACTGCTTCGAAATACTTACGCTGCCATGTCTCTTTCTCTTCTCTCTCTTTACTAATGGCCGCAGTCGCAATAGCCAACTCCCTCTGCAACGAAGATACCCTTCTTTGATATCTTGCCAAATCATCGTTATACGAGCCATCTAACGCATCAGTGTCAAATTTCCAAGACAGCATAATTATAAACAATATGATAATCATTTTATAGTTTTCCCCCATGCCATGTGCGACAGGAATCCACTAATATAACTACTGAGCACCCGTCCCCTTGTCTAAAACAACAAATAAAAAATGACGAATTCGTCATCGGAAAGTGTATGTACAAACAATACGTACAGTAGCCGCAGACAATCTGTTTTTCACCTTAGCAGAATACTGATTGTGAGTAATACTTTTATCGTTATTTTTTATACTGAACTTGTAATCCCCTTCTAGACGCAAATTTACAGCACCAACACGTCTTTCAATACCGATAGCAACAAATGGCGTAAACTTGGATAGTTTCCTCACATCGGGAATATAAAAATCGGTACTTGTCTTCCCTGTTTCTTGAAATTCAGATGATATTTTTGCCATACCTAATTTTGCATAAAACAAACTATTGAAACATTCTGTATATTTTCCAAACCTTACGCAGAAACATGGTACTACTCCTTTTATCTTAGAATTATATGTAGGAGTCAATGGAGCACACACATAAGTTGAACTGATTTTCCTATGCTTATTTATATCCAACGCGACTTCAGCACCAACATAGAAATCATCAAAAAAAGTTCCATATCCCGCGGCTATAGTCCCGCCGAATTTGTCGGTTTTTGTGCGAGAAATCACATAATCTCTAGCACCATTTCGCGGTAATCCACTTGGGTCATACGGACCATATCCGTCAATTTTATTTTCCGTGTGTGTGTAATTGATACCTAATCCGATGTAAAAACCGGCTAACGCCTGCTTATCCGTATCTGTAGTATTTGTAGCTTCGGACACTCCGAATGACGACAGGCAACCTGCCAACAACAATAACTTCTTCATTACTCTTTCCTTTTGTAATACTATCTAAAACAAAAACAGGCGCATGCTAGCACAAAAAATCAAAAAGTTAAACTATTATGCAAAAAATTTCGTTGGAGTTCGGATTTTACTTCCCCTGCCCTGTTTCAAAACGTTTCATGATGGAACAAATATGCTATAGTACCGAGAGTGTATTCGGTGAGATGGAATTATGGAAGATAATTTATTCAACAACACAAAAGAGGCCACACCGATGATGGCTCAGTATCTAACAGCCAAGGCTCAATACCCTGACTGTCTGTTACTGTTTCGCATGGGAGATTTTTATGAGCTGTTTTTCGATGATGCAAAGCTGGCATCTTCCATTTTAAGTATCGCTCTAACTCATCGCGGAAAGCATCTGAACGAAGACGTTCCGATGTGCGGTGTTCCGGTCGCTACTATGGATAATTATGTCGGACGTTTGGTAAGAGCAGGCTATAAAGTCGCGATTTGCGAACAAATGGAAACTCCTGAAGAAGCCAAGAAAAGAGGTTACAAAGCCTTAGTCAGACGAGATATCTCCAGAATCGTCACGGCAGGAACTGTTACAGAAGATTATCTGCTTGATTCTCATCAGAACAATTACCTTATGGCTGTTGTTCCTGATACATCCAAAAAAACTCAGGAGGTAAAAAAAGTAAGCTTTGCGGCAATTGATATTTCAACTGGTGACTTTATTGTAAATACAGATATCCACAAAGAGTTTATTTCTCTTATGAACGTTTATCGTCCAAAGGAAGTTTTAATTCCAAGCTCTTGTGAAAAAACGGATTTTGCGAAATCTCTTTCAGCCAGCTGTGGAGCGACGATTACGACGTTACCTGATTCGAAATTTAATCCGATTGTTGAAAAAGACAGATTGGAGAAGTATTTCAAAGTCAAAACGCTAGATAGTTTCGGTATTGAGTTGAGCGGAGAAATGTCTGCGTGCGGTGCTGTATTAGAGTATCTGTTGATTACTCAACGCGATAATCTATCGGTCTTACCTCCGCCACGTAAAGCATCTTTCAGCAATTATTTAGTTGTAGATCCCGCCACAAGCAAAAGCTTGGATATCGTAACTTCAGGTCATGGGAATTATGAATACAGCCTACTCGGCGCAATTGATAAGACGAAAACTCCGTTCGGCGCAAGATTGTTGGCGGCGCGTGTTTCTATGCCCGTTATAGATATAAATTTGCTGAACGCTCGCTTGAATTGCGTTGATTTTTTCATGCAGCACGAGAAATTGACGGAATCTATTCGCGCTTCACTAACAGGCTGTCCTGATTTAGAGCGTGCGATTAACAGAATTCGGTTCAATAAGTTTTCACCTCGCGATTTAGGGGATATCCGGGAATCTCTGCGGATTATTTTAGAAATTCAGTCTTTAACTCGTGAATTCACAATGCCGACTGAAGGTGAATATAAATTTGAAAAACTAAAAGACTTTTCTGAATTATATGGAACATTGAAGTCATCACTAATTGAATCATTATCATTCAGTAGAGAAAATATTATTGCGGACGGTTATTCGGAAGAATTAGACAAGCTTAAATACATCAAAAATCACAGCGAAGATTTAATCGCGGATTTGCAGGCAAAATATATAAACAAAACAGGAATCAACACGTTAAAAATCCGTAATAACGCCCTTATCGGTTGGTATATAGAGATTCCATTGACTCAGAAACACAAAGTTACTGCGGATTTCATACACAAACAAACGTTAATAAGCTCAATTCGTTACACAACAGCAGATTTAGTTTCTTTGCAGATGAAACTTATTCAGGCGTTTGATGATTGGCGAGGATTAGAACAAAAGATTTACGCGCAAATTGTTGAAGAAGTACTGAAAAATTACGAAGATATTTCTTATGCGATAAAACTATTTGCCCGCTTAGATGTCCATACAAATTTTGCTTGTATTGCCAGAGAACGTGGATATGTCCGTCCTGAAATGACAACAGAACATGTTTTAGAAATAGAAGGTGGAAAGCATCCTGTATTAGCGTTACTTGAAAAAGATTTTACTGAAAATGATTGTAATCTAGATGAGAAAAACCGCATTTGTCTTCTTACGGGACCAAACATGGCGGGGAAAAGTACATATCTGAGGCAAAACGCACTTATTGTTATACTCGCTCAAATCGGCTGCTATGTTCCTGCGCAAAAAGCAGTTATTGGAATTGTTGATAGGTTGTTTTCACGCGTTGGCGCTTCAGATGATTTAGCGCGAGGACGTTCGACATTTATGGTTGAGATGATAGAAACCGCGACAATTTTAAACCAGGCAACAGCGAATTCTTTTGTAATTCTGGATGAAGTCGGACGTGGTACATCAACTTATGACGGTTTATCCATCGCATGGGCAGTTATCGAAAACTTAAATAAAAAGAATAAATGCCGAGTATTATTTGCAACTCATTACAGAGAGCTTACAAAATTACAGAATGCAATGCCGAATATCAGGTGCAAAACGCTGAAAGTTCAAGAATGGAATGGCGATGTAGTTTTTTATCACAAAATTGTCGACGGCATTGCAGATAAATCTTACGGAATACACGTTGCAAGTATCGCTGGAGTTCCTGCCGCCGTCATAAAAAGAGCAACAGAATTGCTGAAAAACTTCGAATCTCAAAAAGATATCTCGATGAATTTTGCACAAGAAACTTCAGAACAAATGGATTTGCTGTCCTATAACGCTGACGCTCCAATCAAGCAAAAATTGGCGGCAATCGATCCGAATAACATTACGCCAATGGAGGCTTTAAATATAATCTGCGAATTGAAAGAGATGGCAGATTAACTCCATTATCTTAATTCGTTACGTTTTCTATGTGCATCGGGAATGAAGCATTGGCGACAAGTATAACATCGTATCTTCTGTCACAATTGGAAAATTGATGTTTCATCGACATAAAAATTTCAGAGGCATGTTGAATTCGTTGCAATTGTTTTTGGGTTATTGCTATATAGCATTTATCCATAGTTTTTCTGGCTTTTACTTCGACAAAAGCAACTACGTTTTTCCTTTTCGCAATTATATCTATCTCCCCGTATGGGGTTTTAAAACGTCTCGCAAGAATTCTATACCCCTTGCAAATCAGCAGCAACGCAGCAACAAGTTCTCCGAAATATCCTTTATATTCAGTTTGATTCATTTTACCCTCTGCTGAATTTCGAGTGCGTTTTTATACACTAGATTTTTGGACACATGATATTTTTCATGCACTAAACGAACGGCATTTTTAAGCGATTCTGTTTGTAAGATCTCCTCAAGTTCCTTCAGAAAGTCATTTTCTGTCGGCGATTCATCCCCTGCCCCAGCGACAATCACGACGAACTCTCCTACAGGAGCATTTTCTGAAAAATAATTTGCTAATTCAGTAAGGGAACCTCTCTTATATTCTTCAAAAATTTTGGTAATTTCCCGACATACACAGCAACGTCGATTGCCAAAAACTTGCAGCATCTCAGATAAGGTGGCCGCAATTCTTTTCGGAGATTCCAGAAAAATCATCGTCATTTTTTCGTTTTTTAGATTTTCCAGCGCCGATTTTCTTGCTAGAACTTTAGGCGGTAAAAATCCATGAAACGCAAAATTATCCGTTGGTAGCCCTGATACGCTCAAACCCGCGACAAATGCGCTCGCTCCGGGAATCGGAAATACGTCTATCGAGTGTTCAATGCACCAGTTGACTAACCTGTATCCGGGATCAGAAATTGTCGGTGTGCCAGCATCTGAAATAAGAGCATACATTTCGTTTGGTTGAATCAGAGATGTGACAGTATCATCAATTTCGTTATACTCATGACATGCTATTAGCCGCGTATTTATACCGTAAAAATTCAGTAGTTTTTTCGATTGACGCGTGTCCTCTGCAAAAATATATTTTGCCTTTTGCAGAATATATAAGGCACGTAGGGATATATCAAATATGTTTCCTATAGGAGTTGCAACAACATATAATCCTGTTCTATTCTGCTGTTCGTATAGTTTGCGGAATATAGTTTCTGAAATTTGAGGTGAAAAAAATGCGTCAGACAATAAGATTACTCCTACTTGTGTTTTTAGCGTCTTGCTCGTCACATAATGACCAAACTCAAATTACGCCAATTTCGCAGAGAAAATCAAATACTAATGTAACGCGTCTCGAAAAAATCGCGAAACGCCATGCAAAAAATTCTGTGTTGCTGTTACTTCCAATGTCAGGAACTAATAAATCTATAGGCGAAGGGGTTGTACATGCAGCTATGTTAGCCAACCAAAATTCAGATATCGAGTTTTATGTAGTTGATACCGCAGAACGGTTCGACGCTTTCAAATTATATGAGAGTTTTAAACAAAAAAATTTAAAAGCAATTGTCGGGCCAGTATTCTACCAGGAAGCGCAGAAATATGGAGCGTTATTTCCCACTGTTCCAGTGTTGTCCTTATCAAATAATTTAAAGATTAATAACGGACATATAATAGCTTGTGGAATATCTCCACAAAACGAAATTCGCGCATTGTTAAGTTTTGCGAAATTAAAGAATATGCACGGCGTACTAGCGATACTACCAGAAACAAAATTCGGAGACTTAATTCT
>JAILGW010000059.1 GCA_024696365.1 Alphaproteobacteria bacterium
TCAAATTGAAGTTGATGTAAAACGGATTGAGCCTGTGAAAGAATATCCTTCTGATAAGAACGAACTACGAGATGTAGCCAAAAAAGAATCTGCTGATGATAACTACAGACCAGAGCTTAAAAATCTTAATTGTGATGTCCAGTCTTATGACCTGATTTTGGTCGGAACACCGGTTTGGTGGGGCCATGCACCGAAAATTGTCCTGTCGTTTCTGGAAAAGTATAATTTTACTGGTAAAAAGGTTCGCTATTTCGTAACACACGGCGGAGAGCCAAAAAACATTTTAAAAGAGATGGAAAAGGCGTGTAAGCATGAAATATCTGAGCTGAACATATTAATACACTACAAATGGTTGGATGATGATAAAGAAACATATAATAAAGAGTTTAAGAGTTGGATTGGGAAAATAAAGGCGGAAACTAGATCACCCAATAATGGTAATATTAAACAATTGACTGTTTCTGATAAATTGACTGTTTCTGATAGATAAATCGGCCGAGTGTAATGACTTTACATTTTTCTGTCGTCATACCTAACCTAATAATGATGGACTTACAATACGTCTGCCTTGAAAATTGCGGTATGCCATGATTGCCACAATTTTTCTTGCATCGCAAATCCTGCTGCGGAAAAAAGTCTGAGTTGTGTTTCGACACAGCAAGGTGTATCCAAATGAATAAGCATATCTGAAGATATATTTTCTTCCTTCCGCATTTTTTCAGCTTCAGCAAACAGAAATTTTTCTTCTTTCAAATCTTCCGCAATATAATCACACTCGATATAGCAAGCGCTGGGTTTTAGGGACTCGTGGATTTTTTTGTACAATGCAAGTTTAGATTCACTCGAAAAATGATGCATTGTTTGAAACGAAATTGCACAGTCATATTTTTCTTTCCCGAAATCAACCTTAAAATAATCTCCGCAAATCAAATCAATATTTTTCTGCGGATAATTTTTTCTCAGTTTATTCAACATAGCTTGAGTATAATCGACACCCACGACGTGCAAATTTGGAAATTTTTCGAAAATGAGCTTTAGTTCCAAACCTGTACCGCAACCAAGATCCAGCAAATTTTTACAATCAGAAGGAACAAGCTCGGCAATCTTTTCGTAACCTTCTCGACAACCTTCAACACGATTCAGCATATGACTTTCGTACGCATCGACACGCTTTGCAAAAAAATCGTCCATTTTTTCTATGGTCATATCGCCTCTTTATTCCTATGATGTGATTATAACAATTTTTACGAGAGAAACATGAAAAAGAATTATCGCAACAGCACTATTTTCGTAAATCAACATGAAATCCGAAGCAGGCACGTCAAAGTCGGCGATTACACCTATTACTCCGGATATTATCATGGCGGAAATTTTAACGATTGCGTACTGTATCTCGATAAAATTGATGATGAAATCAAAAACACCGACGAGCTGATTATCGGAAAATTTTGCTGCATCGCCAGTGGTGTAAAATTCGTAATGGGCGGGAATCAGGGCCATGATTACAGCTACGTAACGGCTTATCCTCTCGATATTTTAAGACCAGATTTTCAGGGATACACGGAAGACAATCTGGGAGCATACCATCGAAAAGGCGATACCGTCATCGGCAATGACGTCTGGATTGGATATGAATCCGTTATCATGCCTGGAATTCACATTGCGGACGGAGCAGTTATTGCATCTCGTTCGGTTGTGACGAAAAACGTCGGACCGTATGAAATCTGGGGCGGAAATCCCGCGCGCCTTATCAAGAAGCGATTTTCTCAAGAAAAAATCGATGAGCTTTTGAAGCTGCAATGGTGGAATTGGAATTTACAAAAGATTTTGAAGAATATCCATTCGCTGTTAGCACCAGCTGAATAAAATGCGTAGATTTGAAATGATAAAGATCGAGCCGTTAGCTCGTCATCAGAATTTAATCCCGACGGTTGCGAAATGGCACCTTTCGGTTTTTGCGAAGCCAGAAACGACTCTCGAAAAATGCGAAAATGCTCTTCGAAATCGATTGAACACAGACTCTCTGAACAGCTGTTTTCTTGCGTTCGTCGAGAATGAAATTGTCGGCACTGTTTCATTGACCGCAAACGATATTCCAACTAATCCGCTCTTAAGTCCATGTGTTACACAGCTGTTCGTTTCTGAGAAATATCGGCATAAACATATTGGACAAAGTTTGGTCGAATTTGCCGAGCAAAAATTGAAAGATATGAATTTCAAAAAAGCGTACCTTTATACGACAAATGAAACTATTCACACATGATATCAAAGACTCGGCTGGGAAATTATCGACGAAGGCAACGTAAATGGTATTGAGATAAAAGTTATGGAAAGAGAGTTGTAAGCAGGAGAAGCAAATTTGATAATAAATTTATTAGAACTTCTGCAAGCGAAGCAATTAAACAGCAAAAAGTCTACGCATTAGAATTATTATTCAAAAACATTTGTGATATTAAAAACAGATACTATTTAAAAAGTATAGGCCATTTGGTACAATAGCGGGCTTGTTGCCCATGAGATATAGGAGAAATCATGCCAGAGTTAGTATTAACCGGAAATGCGGGAAGAATAGAAGCAAGATACCATCATAACAGAGATTCGGAAGCTCCGTTGGTTATCGTCTTGCATCCGAATCCACTACAGGGCGGCACAATGAACAATCGTGTAACGGTTACTTTGTACAATGCTTTTGTTGAAAACGGTTTTTCTGCACTCAGATTTAACTTTCGTGGTGTCGGAAAATCAGAAGGTGTTTATGACAAAGGCGAGGGAGAATTGACTGATACTGCGGCTGTTCTCGATTGGCTTCAGTCAATAAACCAGGGTAGACGTCCAATTTGGGTCGCGGGATTTTCTTTTGGCGCGTTAATCGGAATGCAGTTGCTTATGAGACGCCCGGAAATAGCAGGTTTCGTTTCTGTATGTCCGCCAGCCAATTTGTATGACTTTTCGTTTCTTGCCCCTTGTCCTGTTTCAGGCATGATTATCAATGGTGAAAACGATTTAATATGCCCGGTTGCGAACGTCGACAAATTAGTAGAAAAACTAAACAGTCAGAAAGGAATATCGATAGATTATCGTGTAATACCGAATTGTGATCATTCATTCAAAGATAATTTGGATACAATAAAAGCATGTGTCACTGAATATTTGAACGCGAAGTTTGTTAGAGGTGTCGCTGTTAACGAATAGTTGTTGTTGGAGAGTAATATGAAATACAAGTCTTCTTTTTTAAATGAAGCGGCTATAAGAGGATTTTTTTATCAGTCGACGAATTTAGAAGCAATGGATGAATACCTTTGCGAAAAAGGAAGGCTTGCATATACCGGTTTCGATATTACGGCGAAAAGCCTTCATGTCGGGCATTTGATTCCGATATTTTTGCTGAGATTGTTTCAAAAACATGGTCATAAACCTGTCATTTTGGTTGGAGGTGGAACCACTAAAATAGGAGATCCATCGTTCAGAAATACAACTAGACCTATGCTTTCTGACGAGCAAATAGCAGACAATCTTGTCGGAATAAAAAAGTGTCTGATGCCGTTTTTTAAATTCGGAGACGGAGCGTCTGATGCAATTATCGTCAATAATGCCGACTGGTTAAACAACCTCAATTACATTCCATTTTTGCGTGATATCGGCACCTGTTTTTCGATTAATCGCATGGTAGGCTTTGAGTCAGTTAAAGCTAAATTGTCAGAGAATAATACGCTCAGTTTTCTAGAATTCAATTATATGATTTTACAAGCGTATGACTTCTATAAATTATTTACTGAAAAAGGATGTTCCATTCAGTTCGGTGGCCAAGATCAATGGGGAAACATCGTTTGTGGTGTTGAGTTAATTCGCAAAAAGACTGGAAAAGAGGTTTTTGGTTTTACCAATCCGTTGCTAACTACAAGTGACGGCAAGAAAATGGGAAAAACGGCGAATGGCGCGGTTTGGTTATCAAAAGATTTACTTTCTGCGTATGATTTTTGGCAGTACTGGCGCAATGTCGATGATGCTGACGTTATAAAATGTATGTATCTGTTTACTGATATTGATGTAAATGAAATCAAGAAAATGGAATCAGTACGTGGTCAAGAATTAAACGAGCTGAAAAAGATTTTAGCAGACGAAGTAACTACAATTATTCATGGTAAAGATTCACTAGACGGAATTCATCAAACTGTTTCAAATGCCTTTTCTAAAGGAACAGATTTGAATGCTATGACTTCACTACCGAGGTATAAAATCGATAGAAAAGATTTAGAAACGACATCAGCAATTGACGTTATCGTTGCTGCAGGATTATGCGCAAGTCGCGGAGATGCTAAACGGCTTATTCGTGGCGGTGGAGTGTATGTAGATGATGAACCGATAACAGAAGAATACAGATTCAACGCGGATAAAAAATTAGTAAAACTCTCATGCGGTAAGAAAAAACACTTGATCGTCGAGATTTAATATTAGCAATCGACTAATACCTGTTTTACCAAGATGCATCAATCCTTGATGAAGGACGGAGGGCGCCAAGAGATGTGGGATTTATGTTTTCTAAAAAGTGTTGTCACATTAAGAGCTATGGCCATATTGCCATTGTAAACACTTTGTCCTGTTAATTAGGTATGCAGGTAGTTGCGTAATTTCTTTTGCATGCTCAGAAAAACACAAACCCCACGCTCAGATTAACCGAGACGCGGGGAAGTGTGTTATTAAAACCTTCACATTTTTTTGAGTGAGCTTATTAGAATTGCTCCTCTATTTTTCCCCTTCTATTTTTTCCCTTAATGAATTAATTAAGTCCGAAGGCACTAGCATTTCAAAATAATCCACCGCCTTAAGACGAATATCTTCGGTTTCTCCGTTAAGAATATCTTCTAACTTATCAAGCGAGATTGAGTAAAAAGCGCCAATGCCAGTTGTAACGTTGATTTCTGTTCGTAATGTCCCTGCACTATAGGACTTCAGTATCTGAGTAATTTGTGAGATAGGGGAGATATTCGAATCCATGTATCGTATGTTTATCTGAAAAGTGGAGCGTCCAGCTTCCGTAACAGACGCTTCATCAGCATATGAGCCTAATGTCCTATTTTTCCATTCAGCTACAATCTTTTTTGCCAGTGGACTATAGCCCAAATTTATATATGCTAGAGTGTTGTTTTCCTGCAAATTTTGGTGGTAGAATTCTAGTATCTGATAATGTAATGGGTTTTCTGAAAGATCCAGAAAACGAAGTGAATAAGGGGATAATAATAGGTTCGCAATGCGTCCACCGCGTCCAAGGTTATTACCAGGGAGAGCAAGGTATTCCAAACGGCCACCTATTTTCACCACACTTGTTATTAACTCATCCAAACGATCACTATAACCCGGCATCTTAGAAATGATGTTGGATAAACATAACCTTTTTAACTGACTTTCTCCTATTGCATTAAAAAAATTCTTTAGGACGCCAGGTTCGAATGACGAAATATCTTTTGGTACACGGATACCAAGTTCTTCCAGTGGCTCAAGTTTGTCCGTTAATAGCCCGGTTATTTGCTTCAAATGGTCATTTGTTATAGCACCATTTACCTGCAGGCATGTTATATTACTATAACAAATGCCGCTAAAATTAAACGACTCAGAAATAGGCTTATCATCAGGACTGGAGATGTTTAAGGCTTGTACACAACCGTTTTTGATTATTTCGCAATACAGCGCAGCGCTAAAAAAATCAGCGCCTTTCATAACTACTGCTACTTCATCACTGTTAGATTTAATGAGTTGTTGAAGCGCATTAGAAATTTCAAAAAACAAACTTGGGTCCATCTGATAGATTTTGGAAACATCGAATTTAATTGCTGGTACCTTGGTAGAGAAGTAATCTTTAAAAGATTTATATTCTCCCAAAAAGGTTAAAATTCCTTGACCATAGAATTGTTCACGGTCGAAGCTTTCTACAGTTTCAGCGTTAATTTTAACTTCAAGACCAGTATTATGTGTAGACGCAGAAGGGCCACAATAATCTGGATATTGAATTACCTCACCCAATAGAGCACCTCTGCCATCTATAGAAGACGATGTGTTCGTAAATTTTCCATCATAACCCCCTGTGCTATAAGTCGCACATGCGTTTGTCACAATTCCGCTAGCTAGCAATGTGGCTGCTGCCGATAAATATAATACTTTTTTCATAATTTTACCTCTTTATTAATAAACCAATTCTATACATGCAAAATTCTCATCTCAAACGCGGAGAACAGTAAACCATTTTCCAGCGCAGATTTTTATTTGCATAAAACCCAATGATCATACTTAATTGTATGCAAAATTTTCCTTTTGTCAATATGTGATTTAACATGTTGTGCCAATTTTGTTTCACTCTAATACTCATAAAATCCTTTTTTGGATTTTTTGCCGAGCCAGCCTTTGCGCACGTAGTCTTCCAGCATAGGACAGGGGGCATATTTGTTTTCCCCGAGTTCTTTTTGCAGGGTTTTAAGAATGGACAGTACCGTATCCAATCCGATTAGATCCGCTAACGCTAATGGTCCCATTGGGTGATTTGCCCCGAGTTTCATTGCGGCGTCTATTTGTTCGGGCGTCGACACTCTCTCGTACAGTGCGTAAATTGCCTCGTTTATCATTGGAATTAAAATTCTGTTCAATACGAATCCCGGTGAGTTTCTGGAAGCAATCGGAATTTTCTTTAAATCTTTTGCGAGTTCCCAGAAGAAATCGAAAGTCTGCTCACTTGTGTATAGACCCTTTATCACCTCAATTAAATCCATAATCGGAGGTGGATTCATAAAGTGAAAACCGATGAATTTTTCAGGCCACGGCAATAGTCTCGATAGCGACGTAATGGAATACGACGATGTGTTGCTTGCAACTAAAGATGACGGAGTTAAGAAATCAGCCAGTTTATACAGCAAATTCGTTTTTATTCCGAAGTTTTCGAATGCAGACTCGACGAAAATATCTGCTCCCGCTAATTCACTTATGTCCGCATGATAGGAAATTTGCGCCTGTATCACTTCTGCTTTCCTATCAATGAGACATTTGCCTTCCAGTTTTTTCAATGAATCGTAAATGCGGTTTCGGGATTTCTCGAAAATTTCCTCGGATAAATCGTACATCTTTACACGATAACCGTTTTCGGCGAAAACTTCTCCTATTCCGGAGCCCATTTGCCCCGCGCCCAAAACCGCAACGTTTTTCATTTAGAATGTCCCGAATAACGAGTTAATGATAATGACAGCAACCGTTACAATCAGCGGACATACCAAAGCTGCGACAAATATGTCTTTGTACGACTCTTTGTGTGTCAATTTACAAATAGCCAATAGCGTAATGACCGCACCGTTATGCGGAAGCGTATCCAAGCTTCCTGAGGCTATCGAAACAACTCTGTGCAGTATTTCAGGATTCATTCCAACAGCATGTGCCATTTCAAGATATTTTGCTCCGAGAGTTTCAAGCGCGATGCTCATACCGCCCGATGCCGAACCGGTAATACCTGCTAGTAAGCTTGTTACAAAAGCACTGGAAATCGTCGGGTTATCTGGCGAGATAGACAATATCCATTCCCTTATCATGACAAATCCAGGCAGACTGTTTATAACGGCGCCATATCCGACTACAGACGCTGTGTTGAAAATAGGACCGAGTGATTCTGACGCCCCTCTGTTAATGCATTTCGCTAAATCTATTCTTTTGAAGTTGGTCGCCAGTACGAAGACTGATGCGAAAAATAAGGCAACGATAATCGCCCAGTTGCTGGCTACAGTTTTTATGTCAATTGCGCCGTATTTTTCCTCTTGCAGATATGATGTATCGA
>JAILGW010000005.1 GCA_024696365.1 Alphaproteobacteria bacterium
TTGTTGTCTCTACAATTAGTCTTCGTCTCCCTTGAAAAGGTGTATGGAACCCAAGAGGAAAAAGCACCAATTAAGCGCACTATGTCAATGATTGAGTTACCGACAGAAGAAAATTTTCACAACGCAACCCCCGGAGCTCAAAGTGGGCCAGAACCTACCTCTGCTGTTGAAACATCCTTTAGGCATAGAGAAAAATTGCTGTCTAATTTAGAAAGATTGCAGGCTAAATTCGACTCAAAAACGATACAATCTCAAGAGGGCGTCATAGATGAAATTCCATACGATGGAAAAATAATTGAGATAGATATTTCTTACCCTTCATTTTTAAATTTCATAAACAAAAGATGTCAGCAATTGCGTGAAGAAAAATCGACAGATAAGGGTTACTTGTCAAAAATTGGTAACCTCACCACATATATAATAGATATGACAAAATCGATTCTCGACGAACCAGATAAATTCTACTTGCAGCTATTTGAAGAACATCTGAGTGATGAAGCTGAATTCCTCCCAGATATATATGGTAATTTTTTCGAAAAGTTTAGATTGAAATTCAAGGAGCACGTTAAAAATCTTACGACACAACAAAGAATAAAGACATTATTGATTCTGCGTCACATCACTGATCTTAAATTAAATGAGGATTTTGGTTTTGGGAAATTGTTACACATAGGATTATGGCCTAGCGAAACTGAAGGACAAGTAACTCCCCATTCCAAAAAAGAGGGAATTTATAGCTTACATTTAGCAATTTCTCCGGAAAAAGAATCTGATATGATCATAACAAAATCAAAAGTTCTCACTCCAAACACCAGCAAAACGCATGATTTTACTTATAGCTCGTTTTTACACGAATTAACTCATATATATCATTATGTTATCGGCGATCCATTTCATCTTGATGACTACCATACATATGAACTTATGCCTATATCTTGGAAATTCGATGATGTAGTTCGTTTATTTAATCCATGGTACTACGCAGAACCTTGTGGAATAGCAAGAAGATTATTAGAGGGGCACATTAGAAATACCAAAGAAAAGTATCCGCCAAAAATAGTTGATGAACTCCTCAGCTTTTTTAAAGATGAATGGTCTAAAGAATGGACCGATCTGGAGGAAATTTTAACAGTAATTGGAATAATTCCCATAGATTTTTGCATGGGCGGAAAGATTGTAAGATATAGAGTGCTTGATCGACAAAATGAAAGCGCGGAAATGAACCGTGGCAATGGTACGTACAGGCTGTTATATTCCGGTCTAACGGGCTTTGCTCAAAAACTTGCCTTCTACTTAGATAATAAATTTCCTGAGTATTTATTAATATCAGCCGCGTGGGATAGAAACTCCATAATTTTCAAAAGCATTGAGTTAATGCTACAAGCACTTAGTGAATCCGGATATAACCTATATGCGATCGGAGCGGATATAGAACAAAATTCCACTGCAATGCAGCAAGCAGAAGCTAAATTTTTAAAAGCCGCGCCATCAGCAGTATCCGAATAACTGAGACAGACTAAGTTTTCGGCTTTTGCGGCATGAAATAGGATTTTGCGAATGAGCATTGGATGAAGCTTCGTCTACGAAAATTCCAAAAAATTCGGCGATACTGTGCTGAACATTTGTGTAATATGCATTCCTTTTGTATCCCTCTTCGAGGTATTAATACAGCGACGGAATGTGTAGTTGTTTTTGATCTTCGCGCCACAAAAGATGGATATTAGCTCCGGCGTCGATTGTTACAATCGGACCGTCTTTATGCGTTCTCCAAAATCGATCAATAGCCGTCAGCCATTCTAAAGTTTTCGGCTGAATATAGGAAAAATGCGGACGAGATGTCGCGAACAAAGCATGCATATCCGCAAATTCTTCCCAGCAGATGTGATACGCTTCTTCCCAGCGATTTTCGTTTAATGCAGCAATCAAATTTGTCATGCGTTGAGCAGCTCGTTGCGGTCGTCCTGCAAATAACAGACTGGTTTTTACCGCTTTATGCGCTTCACTTGATGAAACAGCTTTTCGCGTGGAATCAATCAGTATCAATTCATGTCGCAAATTTTGAATCTTAATTTCCGCTTTCCTTGCCCCGTTTTCGTCCCATACGCACCACGGTGAAAAAAATGATCGACAAGACGAACCCGAGCCATGCCGACTGATTTCGCTCATTTGTTCCGTAGATATCGTCGCTCCAATTGCCTGCGCTGCGCACTTTGTTAGCGCTGCGAAACTTGATGCCGAACTGGCTATTCCTGCCGAGTGCGGAAAATTATTACGAGAAGTTACCGTAAAAAATCCCGAATACCCAAACAGTTTTTTGATATACGCAAGATGCGCGAGAAATCGATTTGCGGCCTGCTCAGAAAACTCATTGGCGTTGGCAAATACATCTGCGTTTGCGTTTTCTTCCAACGAAACTTCCGTCCAGTAATCATGTAACGTATATGATAACGACGCATTGCACGGACAATTACCTTCCGTTTTTCCCATGTATTTTATTAGAGCGATATTAGACGGAGCGCGACACGTTACCATATGTTATTTCGTCTCGGCTTTTATCATAACATCAACTTTTTCAAACATTTGCGTAATGCGATTTTCGACGTCATTTTCGATTTTATTAGCGTCAGCAAACGACAGTTTTTTATCTACGATTATTCTCGCGTCTACGTATTTTTTCATACCGGCGGAGCGAGTCCTCAAAATTTTGATATCTTTTACACCTTTGACGGATTTTACAGCATCAATAATTTCATCTCTGACCTTTTTCGGCAGTGACTCGTCCATTAAATCTATCAGCGCGTTTTTGATAATTAACAGAGCGTTGTACAAAACGTAACATCCGACGATAACACCGCAAATCACATCTACATACGCGAAAAATCCCGATAAAATCAGCGAAAGCATAATGCAGATATTCATAAAGAAATCCGACATATAATGCAGCGAATCGCCCTTGACCAGTAAACAGTCTGTTTTAAAAGCAACATACCTTTGGAAGTACAAAAGTTGATACACGGCGACACACGACACAACCATGATGATAATACCGACATAGGAATTTGAAATTGGGTGCGGATCGGCAAACGCTTCATAGGCTTCTTTGAAAATCATAATTCCTGAATACACAACGACCAAACACTGAAATAAAGCCATAATTCCTTCGACTTTTTCGTGGCCGTAATTGTGATTGTCATCGAATTTTACAGACGAAAAAATCAGCGCATGGTAAGCTAAAAACGACGATAGGGCGTCCAAAATAGAATCGCTCATAGAAGCTTGCAAGGATAACGAGTCTGTCAGTAACCACGCTATGCACTTAATCGCAATCAGAAAACACGATGTTATCACGCCCAAGGCAACGGATTTTTTTGCTAAATCTGCACTGGAGCATCCTTTGAAATAAACATCTAACACTTTGTTTACTAAAGTAATATGGAACAACGCAACTATCCTCAACAACCACACAGGCAGTATACAGTAATCATAAACATTTTTCAGTATTCACTTTTGCGTTTTTTTAAGATAGTATCACAGTGTCTTTGGCGGGATAGCTCAGCTGGTTAGAGCAGCGGAATCATAATCCGCGTGTCGGGGGTTCAAATCCCTCTCCCGCTACCAGGTGGTTTACTTAAGCATCAGTTGATCCCGATAATAACTCACCTAGTGGCGCCATTCGGCTTGCTTGTTTAGGATCTTGCATGAACTGTTGGAGTCTCTCTCGATATTGATCGTCGTATCCTAAATTTTCATCATAATAGTGGTAATAACCTACAGTAAGTCCCAATATTACAACTTTTTCTAAATCAGTTAGCCCCTTTGACCCGAGCTTCGATACCGTTCCGAACGGTGATAACTTTGTCAGTGTTTCTGCATCTGAACAAAAATGTAAACGAAAAGCATTCAAAACGTGAATATCATATCCTTCCTGTTTTGAAGAACATGGATTTTTTGGCATTTGCGGTTCCTCTTTTCCATCCTTATCTTTTTCGAAATCTGCTGCTTTAGCTGCTTCATAAGCGATCTGTCTGGCCTCGTAATCCTCTTGATAGAGTTTTGGCAATTTAAACTCATAACCATATATGGCGAGTAAGCTGCAATAATCCTCATATTGTAAAGACGAAAGTAATGGATGATACTTGTCAAATTTATCTTCATCAAATGACGGGAAGTAACCCGCATGTAATTTTTCAAATATTAATCTATATGGAAACATCGGACCGGCATCAACTTTTCTGGATGGGGCTATATCTGCGTGAGTTACCACAAATCTGCCGAAGATCCTATGTTGTATTTGCAGCCTCCTTACTAAATTTCCAGTAGATTCGTATTGAACCTCTGGAAACTTGAACCATTTTCTATCATCACCCGGCCAAATCATAGTCATTGTGTCAGGATTCCATTCACCTGTATATGCCTTGTTCAACTCTTTATAACCTGGGTGTACTTGTTCTATACCAAGATAAAAACGATTAAGAGCTATCTTTCCATCATAAGCAGAAGTTCCTGCATGAAAAGCTATACATTCTTCCGAAACGTTTTGATAGATAGTTCCGTTAAAATCTACAGTAGAGTGAGCAGATACACCAGCGTTGTAATAGGCCGATTTAGTGGCCTCATATGTTTGACAAACAGTGTAATGTAAAACTATGCCTTGTATTGTACCTTCACCTTCTTCAAATGGTCTGTAAACAACACCTTTTTGGCATTTACTGTTATCTAGTATATCATTGACAATGTTCAATGGGGCCGTTTTTGGCTGTGCAGTATCAGGTTTATTATCTACTAGGGGTAGCCTAGAACCAAAAACCTGGCAGCAAATACAGAAACAAATAAAGCAAATCGATTTTTTCATGATACTTCCTCTTATTAACTTCATATATAGTTTTCGTTCTTACGCAAAACAACAGAGTTTTTTATTTTTTATCAAAAAAAAAGCGCCTCAAAAAAATTCTTCTCCCGCGACCAAGTGAAGTTAGCCATTTTTGTAAGTGTTTATTCAATTTGCGTATATACAGGGCACAAAACAAAGTACCCCCAAAATACAAAATTTTCAAGATTCTCAAGATGGCGTCCCCAACGAGATTTGAACTCGTGTTGTCGCCGTGAAAGGGCGGTGTCCTAGGCCTCTAGACGATGGGGACGAATCTTAGATTTTGTAATATATTTAACATACCAAGTCAAGAGGCAGGTTGTATAAGTTCACATGGCACCTAACAGAAAAAATTGCTAACAAATTATTCCGGATCTGTATCCGAACCGACATTTCCTGAGTCAGATAAAGGGTCATCATTTTCCGGTTCTGTTTCAGAGTCATTCCTGAAACGCTTTACCGGTCCCGATCTGGAATCCTCGACTTCTGTTTCAGAATCCTCCGGCTCTGTTTCAGAATCACATCCTTCTGCTGGCGCGATAGGGGAAGGAATATGGTAAACGCCGTTTATATTTACTTCAATATCTGGTCTATCACGTTTAATTCGAGCGACTAATGCGACAGCGTTGCTTTGAGGCAAATCAAGAATATCAAGATATATATTCTTAAGGGTTTCGTTATTACACGCGGAATAAATAATTTGTTCGACAAACTCGTACTCGATCTTACTGTCTGTTATCCAAAAATATTCTAGCCCTACGATATTCGGCAACATTTGGGCTATGGCATTCGCAATATCATGATTTTCTATCGACACGTTTTGAAAATACAGCCAA
>JAILGW010000009.1 GCA_024696365.1 Alphaproteobacteria bacterium
CAGCAGATCTGTTGAAATTGTTTAATAATTTGATATTAAAACAAAAAATTGTTAGAAATCTTAAACAGATATTTTCTTTTACAAAAAGCGAAGATGAATGTTATAAACGAACAAAAATTGTGTTGTGCGGATTAAAAATTAGCATTAAAACACCTAAAAGCTTTGTGAGTGTGGATAAAAAGTAATTCATGTACCAGCCAGCAAAAAACAAATTTATGAGGAAATTACATAATGGAATCGAGAATGTTCTTGATTTTTCCCTGAAAATTATTAGTCTAAAGTCATATTGGTTTGGAGTAAGGTTTGGAAAATACAGACGATAAGTACAGAGTAAACAGGGCAATAACCGCGCAAACAGTGCGTTTGATAGATAAAGACGGGAATGCCGTTGGTGTTGTAAATATCAGAGAAGCCATGGCGATGGCACGAGAAGAGGGGTTGGATCTCGTTGAAATTGCAGCTCAAGCTGTTCCCCCGGTATGTAAAATTATCGATTACGGGAAGTTGAAGTACGAACTCCAAAAGAAAAAGTCCGAAGCGAAGAAAAAGCAAAAAATCGTAGAAGTAAAGGGCATGAAGCTAACTCCGGCTATTGGAGATCATGACTATCAAGTAAAATTGAACAGTATCAAGAGATTTATCGGAGATGGCAACAAAGTAAAAATTACTTTGAAGTTTAGAGGACGTGAGTTGTCCCACAAAGAACTCGGGGAAAAATTGCTTTATCGTTTAATTGAAGATGTAAAAGATATTGCGAAGTGTGACGGTAATCCGCAATTGGAAGGCCGCCAAATGATGATGACATTATCTCCGGTAGCGCAGAAATGACAGAAGAAATCATATATCAATGTATTATTGGTGAATTTGGTATAAAAGATGCGTTTGATGCTATAGACGTACTGTTTAATTTGGGATACATGTCCGTATCATGTGCCGAAAAAAATAAGCGCTGGTTTGTCGAGATTCTAAATGATACACCGATAAGTGAAACAAGCATAAAAGCCGCACTAAAGCATTTTAAATACTCAACGTTAAAGCAGAAGAAACTCGAAAATGTAGATTGGCTGAAAAAATGTTTTGAAAATTTCAAGCCGATTACTGTTGGAAGTTTTTATATTTACGGACCGCATTTAAGGAAAAACGCAATTCCAGTCAACAAAATGCCAATTGAAATTGCTGCAGCAACGGCTTTCGGAACAGGAGAACATCCGACGACACATAATTGTCTCAGAGCCTGTGAAACATTCTTCGACTACAGAAAGCACAAAACCGCGCTAGATATCGGTTGCGGGTCGTGCATTCTAAGCATTGCGTTAGCAAAACTCGGTGCTCGCGATGTTACAGCTTGCGACAACGATCCTGAAGCGGTACGGGTTTCACTTGAGAATGTCGTCATTAATAAAGTCGCTCATAGAATCTCGATATTTCAAAATGAAGCGTGTGAATTCGCAAATAAAACTTATGATTTTGTAGTCGCCAACATATTAGCGGAACCATTGATTTCTATCAGTGAATGCGTCGTAAAATCTCTGGCAGACAACGGTATTTTGGTATTATCAGGATTCACTTCAGACGATAATAGTGTCCTACAAAAATATCTTTCCCTCGGATTAACTCTGAAATACAGATACGACTTGAAAGATTGGACCACCTTAGTATTTGAAAAGAAATCGATATAGAATGTGATGTGCAAACGATTTGCAGTACCGCTTGTGGCTATTGTTGCAGCGGTTGTATTTTATTTTCAAGATATCATCCTATCCACTGTAAACTTAATAGCAGAGTATGGCGTTCATGGCATCGTTTTAATTGAGTCGAATAACCGCGTAATTTTAAAAAAAACTACAATAAAGCCCGACAACCCGCAATTTGTTTGTGCCTCCTTAGTAAAGCAAATAACGAGCACTCTAATTTTGCGAGAATGCGAGAGAGATATTATTAAGCTAGACGAAAAAGCCAATACATATTTGAAAGAATCTCAAAAAATCGACGATAGAATAGAAGTACAACATTTATTATCGCACTGTTCGGGGCTGCAAGAAGATAATACCGTAGAATTCGATCCAGGATCTGCCTATAAATATTCCAATCGTAGCTATGTTGTACTTGGGATGATTTTAGAAAATACGACGAAATCATCATTTATGGAACTAGCGCAAAACCTTTTATTGGAGCAGAGTATGTTGGATAGTTTTTTAATTGACGCACCGACTTTGCCAGAAATTCAGCAAAAGCATCCGAAACTTATACTTTCATCCATAGCAAATAAGGTACATTTTCCTCACTATCGGAAAGGCAATCAACAGATCTTTCCTCGGAATCCCTGTGGCGGATTGATTTCTACTGCAGAAGACCTTAGCAAGTGGAATATGCAGCTGCATAATGGGAAAATCTTATCTGATAAATGGTATCAATGTATGATTCATCCAAGAGCAAAATCTAATTTTCCTGAAGGGTATTATGGGTATGGTTTGTGCAGATATTCCAAAAAGGAAATTTACAGCATCGGCTACGCTTGTGGATATAAGGCGACAATGTCTTATTTCCCGAAATCTCAAATAAGCCTGGTAATTTTAGAAAACACTACCTGCGGTAATTATCAAAAAGATTTTCGGTATCATCGATGGATTAGATTTCTGACAAAGCTGATTATACAATAAAACAAGCCTTTTCCGTACACTTAACAGACATCATCTATTTTACGTTTCAGGCTAAACAACCGCTTTCTGGAAGTTGCTTCGCCCAATGTCAGATAACTGATGTTCAAGCCATTAAATAATGTTCAGTTATTCGTTCCGCAATGGCGAAGTAGTTTCAAATTTATTCCACGTTAACCATAAATTAACCTCTCCTGTATATAATTATTGCTATATATGAAGAGGAAAACATGAAGGGCATTATTTACACTATAATGATGTTTGGCGTCGCTTTGAATGTGTATGCATCTGAAAATGTAAAAGATAGTATCAATCAACCTCAGAATGAGGCAGGAGGAAGCGCATTTGACACGAAGGAAAGTTCAGGGAAAAAAAATGGATATGCTAACCTTAGAGGATACAACAAAACTTATTGCGGAAATAGAAGATCTTATTAAGCACAGCCCGACAGGCAAATGTAATATTGTGATCGCTGATATGGGAAACGAACGTTTTGTAAACAGCTTAGAAAATACAATTTTTATTGATCCTGAAGATACCGAAATCAAACAAACAGATGCTAAAAGTAAAAATTTCAAATATATAAAGGCGGAATTCGATAAATTTTTTAGTATAGCTAATAACAAACTAGGGGAGCTTATCAAAGGCAAAGTTGATAAAATTTTTATTGATTATGGAAATGGGGGGCATGTTGTTGTCAGTTCTGACAAGTTAAAGATCTTCGGAAGAGATTTCTTATCTAAGAAGGGAAAGATCTTTATTAATGCCAACCACCTCTCTTCATATTTTTCTAAAGATGATAGGCTATGCGAAATGTTTACTATCGCTTTTCCCAAAAACGCTACTAGATATAATCTAGATTGGGTTAAAGGTAATTACCAATATGAGAATCTGCGAGAAATGAAAGAATTATGTATTCCGTATGTGTCTCAAGAATATCAATCAGCAAAAGGACAAAGACAGAGCCAATTCATTTTAGATAAATGGGGCATTAGTGAGGATGAGGAAGAAAAATGGCTGGAGAACAAGGAGGATCCAATTTCCGTAATCAACGAAATAATAGAAAGGGTAAAAGCATTGGATGCAATGTATCAGTACGAAAAAATGTGTAATCAACAAATTGATTCCCTTGAAAAATACAAGCTCTTTAAAGTGGAATATGAAGAGTTTTTATGTAAGGATGCAACCGACAGTAATGAGAAAGCATTGGAACAAGAATTCGAAGAATATAAAACCTTTAAAACTGAATTTGAAGAATATATGGGGAAGTTTGGAGCACGACAGCAACAGAAAATAATAAGATCGTTAATGGTGGATAGTCTTAAAAAGAACGGAATGTTTGAGAAATTTTTTGAAATATTTAAAAAGTATTGTCCGAATGCTGACACACGAAGTGAGGAAAGATTTTTAAGTAATTTGATAGATAATTCCCATGGTGCTTGGCCTCTTATCGATGGCGGTATAGGAGGTGATGTTCGAGTCGTCGAATTAACCGCTAAAAAATAAATTAGAAAAGCCATATAAAAATGACATAGCCCCCGTTGTTGTAATGATAGCGGGGATTTGTGTATTTACCTCCCCAAATACCGCCCCGTTTTGCTTTTTGCGCAGCTGCTGATGTCGTCGGGAGTTCCTTCGAATACGATTTCTCCGCCTGCTTCTCCGCCGTCCGGCCCCATGTCGATAATGTAATCTGCGTTTCTGATTACATCCAAATCATGCTCAATGACAATTACTGTCGCTTGGTTCGCAATCAATTTCTGAAAGACTTCAATTAACGTTTGAACATCCAAAGGATGCAGACCAATGGTCGGTTCATCGAACACAAAAATCGTGTCTTCTTGTTTGCGCCCCATTTCAGATGCCAGTTTCAACCTTTGCGCTTCTCCGCCTGAGAGACTTGTTGTAGCCTCGCCCAACGTCAGATATCCAATACCCAAATCGTTCAGCAACTCCAGTCTCTGCCGAACGGAATTAATCTCTTCGCAAGCAGTAAGTGCCTGTTTTATATCCATTTCCATTATTTGCGGTAAGGTATAAGTGTCACGTAACTTGGTCGAGTACTTTATCTTTTCGGCCTCTTTTGAATACCTTGAACCCTTGCAGTCAGGGCAGGGAATATCTACGTCAGGCAAGAATTGAACGTCGAGACTAATGCTGCCCGTTCCATCGCAAGTTGGGCATCTTAAATTTCCGGAATTGTACGAAAATTCTCCTGATTTATAACCTAGCCTTTTGGCGTCCTCGGTTTTTGCAAACACTTTTCTTAGCTCATCGTGCACATTTGCATAAGTCGCAACAGTCGAGCGAATATTCATACCGATGGGAGTTGCATCAATCAGTTTTACGTGTCGGATTCCGTTTGCTTGGATATCTTTCACATGCTCCGGTAGTTTCTTTCCCGCGAGTTTGTTTTCTAACGCCGGAACGAGGCTTTCCAGAATAAGAGTCGTTTTTCCCGAGCCTGAAACTCCCGTAACGACCGTCAATCTGCCTTTTGGAATTTTAACATTTAAAGGTTTTACCGTGTGAATTTTCGAAGTGTTTAAGGTAATCTCGCCGTTTTTAAACATCTCGGATTTTTCGATGCGTGGTTGGATGATTGTGTTCGCTTTACCTGATAAAAACACGCCGATTTTAGAAACGGGATTATCTATAGTTTCCTGCAAAGTGCCTTCATTAATGACCTGTCCGCCGTTTGCTCCCGACTCAGGCCCGAGCTCAATTATCCAATCTGATTCAGACAGAATTTGCGTATCGTGATCGACCAAAATGACGGAATTACCGTCTACTACGAGGTCATGCATTACGGTATTCAGCCCTTTGATATTGGCGGGATGCAAGCCTATAGACGGCTCATCAAGTACGTACAAAACTCCCGTCGTTCTGTTCCTAACGGCACGGGCAAGCTGCATTCGTTGTCTTTCACCCGTTGATAAAGTCGACGAAGTTCTGTCTAGCGTCAAATATCCCAAACCCAAATCCGTCAATCTTTTCGCCACCACAAAAAACGATTCGCAAATAGCCTCAGCCATCGGCTGCATTGGAGCGGGTAGGGAACTTGGAACACCTTTTACCCATTCGATTGATTCATACAGAGTCATTTTGCAAACTTCATCGAGAGACAGCCCACGCAATTTCGGCGCTCTCGCTTTTTCCGATAACCTTGTGCCGCCACACGTCGGACAAACATCCTCTTTCAGAAATTTTTCGACGCGCTTCATGCCTTTTTCGTCTTTGACTTTCGCAAGTGCGTTTTCAACGGTGTAAACTGCGCTGTAATACGTGAAATCCAACTCGCCCGCTTGGTTCGTGTTTTTCGAGTAGTAGAAAATGTGTTTCTTTTCGGCGGGACCTCGATAAACGATTTCTTTTTCCTTGTCGGTTAAATCCTTGAACGGAACGTCGGTTCTAACGCCCATAGCTCTGCAGACATCCGTCATTAACGACCACATTAACGAGTTCCAAGGTGCCACAGCTCCCTCATCAATTGTTAAATTTTCATCGGGCACGAGAGTTGATATATCAACGGTTCTGATTGTGCCAACGCCATCGCATTTCGGACATGCTCCTTGCGAGTTAAACGCCAATTCTTCCGCACCTGGGGCATAAAAACCGACACCGCATTCTGGACAGACAAGCTCTTTTTCTGCAGCGACATTCAACGACGGCGGTACATAATGACCGTTGGGACATCTGTGAGAAGCCAACCTTGAAAACATCAGACGCAAACTGTTTAAAAGCTCCGTTCCTGTTCCGAAAGTCGAGCGAATGCCGGGAACAGCCGGTCTCTGATGCAACGCTAAAGCAGCAGGAACGTACAGTAATTCGTCAACGGAGGCTTTCGCCGCTTGAGTCATTCTTCTGCGAGTGTAAGTTGACAGAGATTCTAAATATCTCCTGGAACCTTCTGCGTACAAGACACCGAGAGCAAGCGAGGACTTCCCCGAACCTGACACACCCGCGATACCAACAATTTTATGCAGAGGAATATCCACATCGATATTTTTGAGATTGTGAACCTTAGCACCGCGAACAAGTATTTTATCAGGTCTTTTCTCTTGCATTAACGTCGCTCCGAATAATGACTTCCATTTTCGAATATAGCTCATTTTCAGCTGAATGATAAAGGATCATTCAAGACCCAAGTATGCCGTCGGTTGCGCTTTGCAGTTGACCAAGCATTCTCTATCTTAAATTTAATTATTTATCGACGCATATTCCGAGAATCTGTTGCAGCTCAGGTGAGTTTTTCACCAGTTCTGTACTCATCAAAGCCGACTTAATTCCGTCTTTCTTACCCTTGAATGCTTCGTGATCCTTATCAGATAAAACAAGTATTATCCCGTATATCACCTTATTGTTATAATTTGTACGATAGAGAACGGCATAAGATGCTGTTGAAGGTAATGGACCTAACGAAAGGCCATTGGGAGAAAACAATGTATTTCCTTGATGGTCCGGATGAAATGAGACGTTAGCGTCCTTGAAATCAAAACTCTCCCACACATGAGATGATGAGGCATACATACACAATACAGATGGGCAATTCATAGCCTTATCCTTAGGCACTCCTCCAAGTGTTTTATCGAAATCAGAACCTATTCCTCTATCAAATCCCCATTGCGGACGGAATAGCAAATCTGCTCCCTCTGGATTTACATTTCGCTGCACCGTAAAGGCGCATTGTATCTCACGCTCATTACTTGCTGGCATTACATCAAGATCTCTCTTAAAAAAATAGGTTAGCTTGTCACAAATCCTATTTTTCAACTGTTCTACGGAAGAATTAGTAGAATTGGCCCGTTCAACCATGTACATCACCGGAATTGTTCGGACATTATAGGGGTGAATCCACGGACAAACTGCCCGAGCTTCCGGATCTTCCGTTTTTACAAGGCGCAAATACGTTGAATCGACTCGCCCTGATGTCGCCGCATCCACACTTCTCAGCATCCCTTTCGGGGAAGGATGCAGTCAATGCCCATCTCTTTTGCTTTCAAATTTTTTATATGCCTCCACTTGTCGCTGCAATTCCTGTTCGGACATATCTAGAACTGCCGCTGGATCTGCCGCTGCTGCCGCAATCGCTGGAGATGAAGATACCGCAAATTTTGCTTGTAACCTCTTCCATACACGCTCCTCCGAATAATCGCCCTCATATTTATCCACAAAAGCTGCCATAAAATCAGCAACATTAACTACGGTTACTGACGGAGATATGTCTAGCAAATCTGCCATTTTTCTCAATTCCTTCGCAGAAGCCTTGCCCGCGTCAAAGCCATTATAAAACTCAGTAAACACTTCATCGTCTTCTCTAATATTGCCCTCTCCCATATTTCCAAGTGCATTACAGAAGCACACAAGCAACCGATTCCTAAAACCGGCGTAACACTCTGCCCCTGCGTCCCAATACACAACATTTGCGAGCAAACAAGAAATAACTCTATCCCTGTAATCCCATTTTTCAGATTCACTTGTTGAATTATTTCGATCTAGCAGCTCGGCAAAT
The DNA here is from genome assembly GCA_024696365.1 of Alphaproteobacteria bacterium. Lineage (GTDB taxonomy): Bacteria > Pseudomonadota > Alphaproteobacteria > UBA3830 > UBA3830 > JAILGW01. The sequence goes on from JAILGW010000009.1 coordinate 8,170, forward strand.
CTGTACACCAAAAAAACCAGTGGCTGCAATGTGCGATAATACTCCCCGTCTAATCCGGTATTTTGATCGTCTATACTTTTATCGGCTTCATCACGCGATGTTGCATTCAATAAAGTAAATACTCGGTTAAAATATAATGTACTCACTTGCTGGAACATTTCTGGTTTCTTTGTTTCAGAATTCAAAAATGTCGCTTCTATACCTAATAATTTAGATTTAGCTTTATAGCGGTCATGCGGAATTATACGTTGATGTGGTATGCTCGATAGTGGAAACAATATATCTGTTACAACACTAGGCGTATAATGCGCCTTTATAGCATTTTGCAAATCTTGCCATTTCTCGAACCAATCTCTACCTAATATCGTAGGAACAACACCTCCATTTACTACACTCGCTAAATATTGCATAATTTCCTGGACATTACGCCTCCTCAAGTCATGGTTGTAGTATCTAATATTTCTATCTTGCGGAGATTTATGCATTTTCTGATGCTGAAAAAATCCAAAAACGGAATCCATAACTTCATGAATATTGTTGAGCCCATGTATTTGGGCAAAACTGTTTCGTTCCGCTACCGCGGCTGTAATTTTCAGCAACGTTTCCGGTATCGGATGCTGTGCCAATACTCTGACCATGCCTTGATTAATGCTTTGCGTGCTTAAGCATCTGGATAATTCCTGCTTATCGAAGATAACTCCTATTTCTGTCCTTGGCACTCTTACTTGCTCGATACACCGAGCTAATATGGCCTGATTACCAGCATCCATACTCATCGCATATCTAAACACGATTTCGGCACTTTCAAAGATGTCTTGCTCCCATGGCTTGGTTAACCCCAATATTTGCCATACTTGCAGCAATTCGATAATTTTGCGGTCTGTCTGAGACATATAGCCTTTTTCATGTGGAGTCCCTAGCATTTTGTTTAGCTTTGCTGTACGCACGTCTACGCCTTCTTGCATTTCCTCTGATCGACTATGCAATATACCTATATATGCCTCCAATTTTCTTCGACAGAACTCTGGATCATCCAGTGTATTGGCAGTAAAATTATGCACTGGATGTGATTTTAAATAAGCATGCCTTCTCGCATAATAATCAAGCAGCATATCTACGTCTTCACCCCGAGAATCTGTCTCACAAGCATATTTAGTTCCGCCGAATAAAGTTTGGAAAATAGCTGCTGTTTGATTAACTTTCAGCGCGTCAGCAGGTTCTGAACCTCTCAAAGACTTTATTCCTTCGTCAAACACCTCATCCCAATTGTCTTCACCTTGAACACAAGCAAGCGCCGATTTTACAAAATCCGAATTAATTCCTCTTGCCATGTAGCCATCTATAATTGAATGCGCATTTTCCAGTTTTATGGATAGATTTTTTTCAGAAAAGCGATGCGCAAAATCATCCAAATTCACCACGCGAGTTTCCGGATCAACAAGCAATGAATACAAGT
>JAILGW010000024.1 GCA_024696365.1 Alphaproteobacteria bacterium
CTAATGGTAATGCTGCTTGAATTAATGCTCGCAGACTTGCCATAGATCCTTCAGACGCAGTTCGCGAGTAGTTATCCTTTCTATCTGCAAAATAAGAAACCTTTCCTCTGATAATTTGTGCAACTTCTCGACACATTTCTGAAATTTTTGAATGCTCGTTAATTGTGATATACGGCGCGATATAGTCTGTACTTACGACCCCGCCATCTACTGATTTTTGCGCCTCAAATATAGGGAAATACGTATAACGTGCGTCTATTTCATTTTCCATTAATAATTTCATTTGTGGCTTTAATGTAGATATATTTATTGGATTTTCACCGGTATTTTCATCACACACATTACTAACCTCTGACGAATAATATCGTGCCATATCTCCCGTCAATTGATTTTCTCCTGTTTTACGCGCTGGAGCAGCAAGATATATTTTTACAGGCGTGCTATTAACTGCAAAATAATCACTGAGATTTCGTTCCAATGGTTTATCGTGCAACGCGTCGAAATCAAAAAACAACCCATCCTTGAAAATACCGCGTGCGTTTAATACTCGAATCACACCAGACGCTAACGCGGAAGTGTCTATCTTCAAATCGTATACCCCATAACCAAACGCCGAATGCGCTGAACTGAATTCCCGGAATAAATGCTGAAGATAATTCTCAGATTGCTGAAAATGCTGAGGTGAAATCAACATTCCTTCATACCACTGAACACACGCTTCCATTTCAACACCACACAACTACTTATTCTCAGAATACGCGTCAAATGGTTAACGATTTATTTACATTTTCAGAAAATATCAAAAATTCGTAAATTTTTTTGGCGTAAATTTTCTTTGTAGGTTTATGTTTAGCAATTATTCATCCTGAGGTTCTTCTATAATCGGCTGATTCGATTGCAAAAATAACATTAGTGCATTGTCCAACGCATCGCCTGCCTTTTTTCGCTTTTTTGCCGGAACGATTGGCAGTTCGCTCGGTTCTGCAGATCCTTCCCCATCATGTTTAGTCGAACTAAATATTGTTAGTGCTCGCGACAAAGCCGAATCTGTATCAATTTGTTCTGTTCTTTGTGATTGCGGGTCTTTATTTAACAGGCATGAAAATAATTGACCCGTTCCTTCATAAAATTTCCCGGTAAACGCCGTTAGATTTTTCAATTGTTTTTCAGTTTCTGCACTTTTTTCGGCCGCTTCGTTAACTCTACTCTCTAGTCTTTTATTTTTCTCTATAACCTTGTCAAGCGTAGAACGCATTTCCGCTAATTCATCTTTCGTCGAAGTTTTTAGTGGATGTACTTGGCTTACATTGCCTTGATTTTCTGCCAATAATTTTCGGCCGACAGATACGGCATCAACCGAATACATTGTCAATGTCACCATCATCGATAAAAATATTACTTTCTTCATATCAATCTCTCTACTCTTCAAAAAACAAAAATTTACACAACCACCGCAAGAAAAAATACAAAAACTTCTCGCAAGAGTAGAATAAATCGCAAAGTTTTACAAGCTTAGGCTGCAAAAATATTTAAAATAAGCAGATGTTTTCAATTAGAGGTCGAGTCCCAGAGATAAAAATTTACTCTGAGCGCGAACGTTTCGCCGTTTTTATGGGATTTGCGGAGATTTCGACGCGCCATCTCCGCAAAATATGCGGAGATACGCGTTTTTTTCAGTTGAATTTAAAATCTTAGAAAATTAATACTTGTATGAAACCGACACAGCAATATCATTGCTACGTCCTTTATTCAAATTTCTTGCATGACGCTCACCCAGCAAGCTTTTCGTTGAATATGTTCCCGCCTCTACATTTATAGATAGGCAGTCTGTGACAGGAACAGAACAAATTGCTTCTAAATCGAATCCCCGCCCTAAGGTCACAATAGCCTTTAAGTTAGCGTTATGAACTGACGGGACGGTAAAATCGACTCCTAGATGAAGCTCCGTTGTTGCTTGACCATGGAACACATGTTCTGCCCCAAACAAAAACTTCATATCATCACTGTATTTATACGCACTGTCGAGTTTATACGAAATACCTTTCGAGGTTATATACGAAAACACATCAGGCGCTTGAAAATTATAGAAAGAAATCGGAGTAGCACACTGCTCTGAAGAAAACGCATATTTTCCTATCGAATAGGTCGTACCACTAAGCAAGGCAGATATCACACCGCTAAGTGCTATATCATTTTTTTTCGCAGATATGCCTAACTCTTTGTAACAGTACTGCACAGCTATAGGATCATCCTCAAAATTATCCCCTCTATCCTTTTTTGATAAGGCATAAGCCATAGGAGAAAGTCTGTTATAGAAGTAAGCAAAAGATTCAGCAAAACCTAGATGACCTCTTTTATGAAAATCTTGGCTAATCCTTTCTGCAAGATACATTTCATTATTCATACCTCCGGCTGAAACAACCAATGTCTGTTTTGCTGGATCGTCCTTACTATCGGCACTAACTTCATATTTACAACTACTTCTAGAAAACTTACCCAGTTTCTTTACAAAATACTTAAAAAAGTTCTCGTCTTTTTTAAACTTCCCGTGATTGTTCATTTCCGAAAGCATAAAATCGTGGCCATAAGCTCTCACACGCAATCCATGTCCTATTTCATGAAAAGCTGTATTGAACGCCCTATGTATGAAAAGAACATAAAACGCGCGCATTCCCCATTTTGCAACACTACCTTCCGTTCCTTCTGAATTGGTTATGAAGCTTTTTTCTAAACGGTCCGTTCCCCTAATCAGCTCTAACCCGAAATTTGCTAACTGCTTATTTGTATATTGATTCTCAAAATACGCAGAACTGAGAGTAATGCTATCTTTAAAGTCCGAACTACTCTCGTCAACACCATCAACATTTTCTGAAACTTCCTCACCAGCCTCATACGATATCAACGAATCACCATATGAAGGAGCAAAAGAAATAATTCCCGCAAATGCAGAAAACAAAACTATTTTTTTCATCGCACAACTCACCATAAAACACTATGACAGTGTAATACAAGGAAGAGAAAAGTCAATTCTAATGCAATCTATTATTGCAATCTCGTTTACACTCTTTCAAAAGTCATAGCGACGCCTTCACCACCACCGACACATAGTGTTGCTAAGCCTTGTTAAAAGATCTAGCAGAGCAAAGGGTTACGCCATTAGCTAAGTTAAATAGGTTTGATTTTGACAGAGAGCTCCTCGATGGATTAGGAACTCATCGGAAAAAGAATGATTATTGATAGAAAGGTAAGGAGCAAATCATAAAACGAACATACCCCATCCCCATAAAGGTTACGTTTTCTTTAATAGTCTCTATTTCAACAGCAAGTTATCCTCAATTAAAATTGAATTTTTCTAACCATGCTTACTCATAATAAGCTTATTCGTTCTTATAAATTTTTAAAATAGGATTTTCAACTGTGTTAGGCTTCCATTCACTACGACTTGGAGCACTTAGAATTTTTTGTGTATCTTCTTTCTGTTTCTGGGGCCCTTCTATCATTATATGTTTCCACGTTCCTCCCCTGCTATAAAACAATGTAGGATATCCTTCTATCGGTTCGCCTGTGTTATATGGAACCAATGAAGATATTGCCGCAGAAACGTCAATTGACTTCGATAATTTGAGAGTAAAATTCTCTTGCTCATAGGCTATTAATTCTGCTATTTTCGCCTGTAGCGTTCTTACAAACCAACCATTGGTTAAGATTGCGGCTCTTATTGAAGCATCACATCGGCTGCAACTGTCATTATTAACTAACATATGAATTCTAACGCTATGTAGAATTTTTCTTTCACTTGAAAGTTCGCTTATTTTCTTTAAAAAGGATGGCAACAACAGGACCAATCTATCCAATGATTTTTGCTCAGCATGAGCAAACTTTGCTATTTGTAACGATTGCATTTGTTGATTTGTTTCTGTAATAATTGCATCTATTATAGGATGTCGAGGTACATACTGTAGACTTTTTTCGTACACGCAAAATGGTATCCTCTGTATCTAATAAATCTCTGGCATAATAATCGACATTTTTAATGTTTTTCAAATAAGGATTTTCATCGTATACGTTACGTTTAGAGAAAAATTTTTCCATGCTTGCTATAATGCCTTGATCCATTCCATCACTGATAAATACATAAGGCAGAGTAATAAAACATTCTTTCATTATTTGCGGAGTTTCCGCCGTAGAAAATACGAAATTCACACCAGCTATACAGTAGGTTTTATTATTTATCCTTTGTAAATCATTTGCATATTTCAAAACTGTTTTTAAAGATGGCATTAATTCATCTTGATCTGTCTCCTCTTCAATGATAACGTCATCCGGTAAAGTAGCAGCATTTTTAAGTAAACCTATTTGATTTCTTAATAAAGCGTTTAATTGATTTTCCATTTTATGAGGAAGGAAATGACGAGCTCCCGCCATTTTTACATCATTGATAAACTTAGAAAAAAGGGACTCTTTACCTCCTTGGTGCAAAAGCTGATGGAACGCCAATTCATCGGCGCTAAATTGAAAATCCTGAGGCAAATCACTTAAAGCTTTAGGGGTCACTTGAAAAGCTTCCACTGTTATTCGGCCATTAGAGTTTTTTTTACTGGTTTTATCAGTAGAAGCTTCCATGCTTGGTTTATCGGATAAAAAGGTTCCAAAAACCGTTGAAAAATCCTCTATTCTACTATCTAGAATAGAAACATGTTTCTTAACTTGAGATGACTCATTGCATAGGACATCACTAAAAACAAATGCTATAATAATAAAGAACATTGAAATATTTTTAAAATACCGCATCCTGTCTACCCCATTTTCTCGTTTACACTCTTTCAAAAGTCATAGCGACGCCTTCACCACCGCCGACACATAGTGTCGCTAAGCCTTTTTTGGCGTTATTGAGCCTCATTGCGTTCAACAGTGTGACGATTATTCTTGCTCCGCTTGCTCCTAACGGATGTCCGAGCGCGCACGCTCCTCCAAGTACGTTTACTTTACTCTCATCAATGGACAATTCTTTTATTGCTGCCATAGCAACTACTGCGAATGCCTCATTGATTTCGAACAAATCAACGTCTTTTAAATCCCAATTTGATTTTTCCAAAACTTGTTTTATCGCGCCAATCGGAGCTGTTGTAAACAATTTTGGAGATTGCGAATAGCTACTCTGTGCAACTATACGAGCCAGAGGATTTAGGCCCAACGCTTTCGCTTTTGACTCTTTCATAATCAGCATTGCCGCCGCACCATCAGAAATTGAGCTCGCAGACGCTGCTGTCACAGTCCCACCTTCTTTAAATGACGGCTTTAATATCGGAACTCTTGATAAATCAACTGAAAATGGAATTTCATCTGTATCTACCGTATATTCTGCCTTCCTGTCTTTTACGTTCAGAGGCACTATTTCGTTTTTTGCATACCCCGCCTCAGTAGATTTACGGGCCTTCGTAAATGAATTAATAGCGAATTCATCTTGCATTTCCCTTGTGAGTCCGTAAGAAGCTGCTGTATCCTCTGCATATGTGCCCATAACACATTTTTCATAAGCGTCAAGCAACCCATCTCTTACCATGTGATCGACGATTTTGTCGTCTCCGAATCTATAGCCTGAGCGAGCATTTTCCAACAGATATGGCGCGTTAGTCATGCTTTCCATACCACCAGCGACAACGACTTCATTTTCTCCGGCAAGAATAGCATTTTTAGCGAACATTAATGCGGCCATACCAGAACCACAGATTTTATTAATGTTTACACAATTCACAGCCTTATCCAGCCCGGATTTAATTGCAGCTTGACGTGCAGCAGATTGACCAAGTCCGGCAGACAATACGCATCCCATATATACGCTGTCAATTTTTACGTTGAAGTCTTCAACTACTCTTTTTATTACAACTGAGCCAAGGTCAACGGCAGTAAGAGGTTTGAGTTTCCCATTAAACCCTCCAAGTGGCGTCCTTGCGGCAGAGACAATAACAACAGAATCCATTTTCATTCTCCTTAGAACGTTAACAATTTAATATAAAATACTAACAAAATATTAACAAATTCTAAACATTTCGTGCACAAATGAGTTTTTTAAGATTTTTAAACATAAAATGAATTGGCTATCATTTTAGAATGATGGTATTTGATGTACGCAATAAAAAACCGCCTGTATGTTGCAACAAGCGGTTCAAACTTTACTTTTTTGAAAATGTTTGTTATTTCTTTTTCATGTTTAAGCTAAAACGCCCTCTTTGCATAGAAGCATCGCGCCAAAATACTTCAAACTTCTTCAAGGTTGACACAAACTCGCTCAAATCGGTAATATTCTCGTTTTGAAGAGCTTCAACATGTCTGTCAAGAGCAGCATCTATTTTTTTGCAAAGAGTCATTCCTTTCGGAGATAACTTAATCGTAAATGACCGTCTGTCATGTTTTGATGTTACTTGTTCGACATATCCGTTCTGTACCATTTTTTTCAAATTGTACGACACATTTGATCCCAGATAACAACCTCTTGTTGTGAGTTCACCGATTGATATCTGCTCGCCACCAAGATTGTACAACACTAAAGCTTGGACGTTGTTTATATCCTCGACTTTCATACTATCCAGTTCGCATTTGATTACTTCCAAAAACAATCTGTGCAACCTTTCAACTAAACCTACGGTTTCTAAATAATAGTTTTTCATTTTTTTTCCTCACTTAACTTACATAACCATATATATGGACAAATAAAATAATCACAATAAAAATTTTATACCATTTTTATCGAAGATTTGCAATTTTTACTACAAAAAATTATTGTTCCACACAGAGACAAAAGCTATAGCCGATGTTTCGCTTCTTAAAATATTTTTTCCGAAACTGAACAAATGCACAAAATTGTAATTTTTGAATAATTCAAACTCTTCATCTGAAAAACCACCTTCAGGTCCAATAAGAAACACAGAATCTTCAGATATAACTTCCTGCAATTTCGCACTGCCAAGCCTTTCATCACCGACCAATATACGAGCACTCGCTTTATAACCCTTTAAAAAATTTTGTAATTTTACGACATCATGCAATTTTGGAAGAGTTAATCTTCCAGACTGTTCGCACGCGTGAATAACTATCTGCTCCGCTTTCCTGCAATTAAATCCTTTGTACTGACAATATTGTGTAACAACCGGAATAATATTCGCGACGCCCAATTCTGTAACTTTTTCCAATAAAATAGCAAAACGATTCGGATTAATTAAAGGACAAATAATCGTTGCACCTTTTTCTTCTCGTTGTTCTTTTTCTCGATTACAGCACATAACAGTATTCTTCTTAGGATTTAATATTTTGCAGTTCCACTCACCATCTCGCGCATTGAATACTCGAACTATATCACCCACTTCAGCCCGCAATACCACATGCGCATGATGCATTTGCTCTGAATCAAGAGTCACCTCCTGATTGCTGTCCAGCGTGGTTGGCACATAAAATCTCGGAATATGTTTCATTTCGATATATAAGATGAGAATCCGTTATTTTTCAAAGATGCAACAGCCTTTTTCGCCTCTGCTCTACTGCTAAATGGGCCTACTTGTACCCTGTATTTTATGCCCTTGTCTTTGCCTAGATCTACTTTGAAAATTCTCTTTCCTTTTGATTTCAAAAACTGATTTTTGCGCAAAATGCGGCTATATTCAGCCTCAGCTGAAGCTTTAGAAGAAACAGACGCCACCTGCACCATAATCGAAGAATTATCATACGTAGATTTAGTTGCAACATTATCTATCACATCTTTTATACGCATTTTTTTGGTAGTTTTAACTTGTTTCTTTTCCTCCCGAACAATATTGAGCGGAGGCTTCGTTTCTTCCTCTACAATAGTCAGACCGTCAGCTTTGATAGGCTCTTTCTTGTTTTTTGATACGTAGTTAATTTTATATTCCTTCTCAGGAGCCAATTCATCAAACGCTTGTATTATGCTGTTTTTTTCTTCATCAGTAAGAGTTTCTTCGACATTAACATCAGATACTGAAACAACTTCTTCAGGCTGCGACACAACTTTTTCCTCTACCTTCCGTTGATTCCCGGAAATATTATCGTAAACCGTTTTATCCTGATGTTGTACCTGCTCATTGGCCTTTGGTTTTTCCTTAATCGGAGTTGTTTCTGCCCGAATAACAGGAAGTTCTTCCAAATTTACCGGCTTGGAATTGAAATAAAGCACATACCCTGTCACCAAACATGCGACTGCAGCAGCGACACCGCCTATCACAAAAAACTTTTTTTCGTCTTTAAAGAAATTAGTATGAATACGACTTTCCTGAACGGGTTCCTGCTCAGTAAACGTGTAATCATCTTCCTCATCTAAAAACGGACTCATTAGCGCAACTCCTTAATTGCCGTTATTCCCATAATACTAAACGCTGTTTCAATAACATTTTGCATAGCTTTTATCAAAGCAAGATTCGCGCACGTTTTATCAAAATCATCCGGTAGGACACAACGCAAAACAGTATTTTCTTTCCCTTGATTCCACAAAGAATGGAACGCCGCCGCAACATCTGCTAAAAAGAAGGCTATTCTATGAGGTTCTCGATTCCTGGCCGCCATAACAACTTGTCGAGGCCAATCCGCTATTGTTTTTAGTAATGGCAGGCATTCTTCTGATAACAAATTTGCATTCACCTCCGAAATTCGTACATCTTGCTTTCCAAAAGTTTTTTCAAACTGTTTCAACACTGAATGTGTTCGCGCATACGCATACTGCACATAAAAAACAGGGTTATCCTTACTCTGCTCTACTACTTTTTTGAAATCGAAATCCAGCGCAGCATCATCTCGACGTGTCAACATAATAAACCTGACGACGTCTTTTCCAACCTTATCAATGATATCTCGTGCCGTAATGAACGTCCCCGCACGTTTAGACATTTTTGCCTCACGCCCGTCTTCCATCAATCGCACCAACTGAACTAATTTTACATCTAATTTTTTCGCTCCATTGGATAATGCAGAAACAGCTGCTTTCATTCTTTTCACGTAGCCACCGTGATCTGCTCCCCAAAAATCAATCATCTCGTCGAATCCGCGCTCGATTTTATTCATATGATATGCGATATCCGAAGCGAAATATGTCCATGACCCATCCGATTTTTGCAATGGCCTATCGACATCATCTCCAAATTCCGTTGACCTGAACAACAGCTGCTCACGCTCTTCCCATTCTTCAGAATCATTACTCTTCGGCTTCGGCAACACTCCGCGGTAGATAAGGTTTTTACCTTTCAACATCTCCAACACGCGATCGACTGCACCTGAACGAACCAAATCTTTTTCCGATGAAAACACGTCATGCTGCACACCAAGCGCATGTAAATCATCTTTTATCATCGCGAGCATATCGTCAATTGCGAATTGTTTGAAAATCTCAAGCCATTCAGATTCTGCAGTTTCCACAAATTTGTCGCCGTATTTTGCTGCAAGTTTCTTTGCAGTATCTACGAGATACGCTCCCGGATACGCCCAATTCGGAAGAGATTCCTTCGTTTTTCCGAACAATTCCATGTATCTATGATGCAGTGACTTCGCAAGAATTTCTATCTGCTTGCCCGCATCATTTATATAAAACTCTTTTGTAACATCATACCCAACGAACTTTAGCAATTCTGCTAAAACGTCCCCTGAAACTGCGCCACGTGTATGTCCTGCATGAATCGGACCTGTTGGGTTTGCAGAAACATACTCGATGTTAACCTTACGACCGTTGCCCAGATTTATTCTGGCATAATCTTTTTCACACATTTGAGGGAGATATGCGAGCAATACTTTTTTAGGCACAAACCAATTTACAAACCCCGGTTTTTTAACTTCAACTCTTTCAACATTTTCGTTATTTCGCAATTGATTGGCAATTTCTTCTGCGATTTCAACAGGATTACGATTGAGCTTTTTGGCCAAAATCATCGCAATATTAGTGGAGAAATCGCCGAATGAAGCATCCTTAGGAGGATCAACTGAAATCAAATCCTTCCACTCGATATCTACACATTTTTCAACGATATTTTTATAAAACTGAAATAATGCCTCGCGCATATTTACCTCAAAATTGCGATTCAGAATATCACTAATCTGCTGTTTAGACAACAAAAACAGTGAAATTGCACAAATGCGCATCTTAAAATCAGAAGCTGAACGATTTAGGAAGAAAAGAGTCGAGTAATCGTCTAAGTTAATTTGATTAATTTTAAAAGGAAGATTACTCGTTTGGTAAAGCATTCGGAATGGATAAACACATGGCTATTGCATTTTGTTGCAAACGCTTGCTAATAAGGTAGGCCCAGGAAATTATTTCGCTTGTACTAAAGGAAAATAGCACGTTATTTTAATGACCCAAAAAAGGCGGGCGTGGCCAACCTATTTGAGCTTTTAAAGAAGCAATTCGTTTTCTCAAGTCAGCATTTTCATCTTGAAGCTGTTTTATTAATGCACTAAATGGAGACTTCTTCAAACAGTCTCTCTGATACTTAGTTTCAGCTAATTGCTGCTTTAAACTCTGAATTTCAGACATTGCGGCCTCCAGCGTTGCTCGCGTAGCTCCCCACTGTTGCGTTAAGTCAGTGATTTTAGCTTGAAATTGCGCCCGTTGTTTCTTTAAATCAGCAGTTTCAGATTCGCTTTGTTCCAACCGCCGCATCAAGTCTGCAATTTTCTGTGATTGCTCCGCCATTCCTACGGCGGCATCACCTAATTGCTGTTTTAAACGGGCAATTTCCGCTTGCTTTGATGAAGTCTCCTTCTCTAAGGTCTCATACTTTAATTTTAGTGCCGCTTGTTCTCGGGCACTCTCTGCTCTTGACTTTTCGTCTGAATCGAGCACTTTACGTTGTTCGTCACATTCTTGTCGCAATGTGAAATTTTGCTGTGTTTGTTCTCTGTACATTCGATACCAGCGATCACTTTCTTTCTGTTGTCTATCAACACTTTGTCGCAATGCAGCATTTTCAGCTTGTAGTCCCTCATATTCCTTCTGTCGTCTGAGGTTTTCTTCCTGTAATAAGGTAAGTTTTTTTTGCAACTCTTCATGCTGTGCGTCAGAGTCTTGACGCTGTTTAGTGTTTTCTCTCTGAAGTGCTTCATAAGTTTTTCGTAATTCAGCATTTTCTTTTTCTAGTGAATCCCTAATTTTTTGCAATTCTAAGCGCTCTTTCTGTAGTACCGCACAATCTTCCAGGTGTTTTTTGCTTTCCCCTTGAACCTCTGCAATGGTTTCTCGCAATTTGGCGTTTTCAGTCAGTAGAATCATATACTCCTCCTGCTGTTTGTCGCTTTCCTCTTGTGGTGCGATATAACTGCTCTGCAATTTGTCGCGTTCTTCTCGCAAAGTATCACAAACTTTTTGCAACTCTTCATTATATGCTAGTTGCGTAGTAAGTTGTTCCTGTAGCACAGAATCTTTTTCGTGTGATTGGGTTGATTCTGGTAATTCAGTAGCTGTCACAGCAGCCGCTGTCATTGAACAACCACCAAAATCTCTAAGATCGCTTGTTCCTTCAAGTTCTGCTTCGGGACAACTGCTTCCAATTCCCCAATCTGAAAAAAAGCTTAAAGTTCCAAGATCATTTGCCCCTCCAAATTCTGCTCCATAACAACTGAGAATATGCATAGAAGATTCGGTTCCTGCTCCGAGGATAGGCCTAAGAAATTCGGCATTTCCACTGTTTAGAGCATCTGCCTTTGATTGTGGGGGGGGGAGTTGATCTTCACCTTGATCCTCCGTGCTTATGGGCAGAACGCCTAGCGTAGATGTAGGTTCAGCACTAGCTTTAGGCAAAACATAGGCATCGATTTCCATAGTATCCGCATTCAATCCCATATCTGCAGGATCCTGTACAATACCTGCGGGTCCTTGTCCTGGCATTTGCTCAGGCGAAGTATCCATCTCTCCTTTTTTTGCTGGTGGGAGCACTTGTCCCGGCATTTGATCCAGCCAAGCCCCTCTCTTTCTCCTTTTACCTAGCAAAGGCTTCTGTACAGACATTTGTTTAAACAAAAAGGACCATATTTCTGGACATTTCTTATTAGCGTCATCTATTGTAGTCTGAATTGTTTGGATATCGGTAGGATTCACACTTTTTAGTTTTGCTTCGTCTATTTTAAAAACCGGAATATTTCTTTCAGTTATACCTTCATGAAACACCCGTATTTGGGCTATAATTTCTTTAACACTCCCTATATTATTGCGACAACACACTCGCCCCAAACACGGCAAAACTCCAGGATGTAATATTATCAGATTATATATATCGATATCTCGAAAAAGGCTTAATTCGCCATTCCATAGGTTTCCCCACCAATCGAAAGGATTACTGTTATACTGCATGGTCTCCTTGCAACGTTCTTGTACATCCTCTGGCAATCTAGGTAATACATCGCGGACAAAGTTTCGCGAAAGGATTTTCTTATAATAATATGTCTTTTTCTTCCATTTTTCAGCTCTTTGGCTCACGGCATCTAGTCGTGATGTAGTAGGTCTTCCTCTTTTTTTAGCTCGCATTTCAGGTGCCGGATTACAAAGAATGGCAGCCGAACATTCTACCGAACCAACAGTCGCAAAACTGAATGCCAGCATCAAAAATACATATGCCATCTTTCTCACAACATCCTCATACCCTGCATTGGAAAAACACTCTTTGAGCCTTTCTTTATTCTATCAATTACAAAAAACAACGACAGAAACTGACAAACAAATAACACTCGATATAATCGCACATACGATGTAACGCTATGAAGCGGCATAATATCGATAGAGTTCGACATAATAAAATAAAACAGTAGCATTTCCTACACTTAGAGCCCATTCTACATCGCGACAAAACGCCTCTACACTCTAAAAACAACGATTATTACTGTTTTGGAATGGTGGGCAATGCAGGATTCGAACCTGCGACACCCTGATTAAAAGTCAGGTGCTCTACCAACTGAGCTAATTGCCCATCCGCCGTATAACATAAAAAAAACCTTTGATGAAATCAAGTCACCTTTCAGATTTTTTATTGTTTCTGAACAAGTTTCAGCAAATGCTTTTCCGCATATCTCTATTGCATCGACAGATTTTTTAGGGTATCTTCATCGGTGTTTGGGGTGATTAGCTCAGTGGTAGAGCTTCTCGTTTACACCGAGGAGGTCGGCAGTTCGAATCTGTCATCACCCACCAGTGCGCGCTCGTAGCTCAATTGGATAGAGCGTCAGACTACGGATCTGAAGGTTATAGGTTCGACTCCTACCGAGCGCACCATCGAATACCGAGAGGGTAATTTGTTCGAGGATTTCATTCAGACGTACGGCTATTATGCGGTTTTTATTTTTGCTTGCATCGAGGGCGAAATCGCTGTTTTAACCGCCGGTTTTTTGTGCAAACAAGGGCTAATGTCATTGCAATTCGTGATGCTTGCTGCATTTTTGGGAACTTTGTTTACAGAGCAATGTCTGTTTTTTGTCGGACGGATCTATGGCACTACACTGCTGGAAAAACATCCGAAGTTACAGGAAAAATCAAAGAAAGTACTGGAATTTTTGAGAAAATATAAGTCCACGTTTATTTTCGGCTCCCGTTTTATCTACGGTATCAGAAATTTCAGCCCGATAGCGATAGGAATGGCGAACATTAGCCCATTAAAGTTTTCAACTTTAAACGTTCCAGCCGCTTTTATTTGGTCAATACTCGTCGCAGGAGCGGGATATGTTTTTGCTGACGCGCTGGAAAGAGCAAAAGAAAATATGCAATATGTCCAAATATTCGCGTTGATAATTTTATGCGTGTCTCTCGGATGGTTCATTTTTCATAAAACCAAGAAAAGAAGAGCGCGGAAGTAATTTTTACTCCTTTAATTAATAAAATTTGTGACATTAACTTTTTCTTAACGTCAATGTTTTACCATATATAAAGATTGGTAGTGGTCACACTCAAAATGCAGGATGGAGGAAAAGTATGCTTTCGGAAGAACAACGTAATGAACTGAGAACAAAAATACAAAAACATGCCAATATTTGTATGGAAAGAGTCCAATTTTGCAAAACAGAAGAAGCGACAAAACAAAGTTTGGTTTTACCGTTTATATCTATACTTGGATATGATGTTTTTAATATGCAGGAAGTAATTCCCGAGTTTTTTACAGGCGCTTATGATAGTAAGAAAAATCAGAGACGGATTGATTATGTAATAACTAAAGACGGCGCTCCTTCCATTGCAATTGAATGCAAGAGTGCCAATGTACCACTAGAACGTGTGGATAAGGGGCAATTAGGCACATATTTTCATTCGTGTCGGGTAAAGTTGGGAATTTTAACAAACGGTATAAGATATGAATTCTATGCAGATTGTAAAGAAGCTACCGAAATGGATAAAACGCCGTTCATTGTTTTTGATATGGAAAAAATCGCAAAACAAGGAATAAAAAATGAAGTTGTTAACGCAATAGCTCATTTTATCAAGTCGGAACTAAACCCAAATAGTATAAAGGAAGAAGCAAAAAAAAAGCTGATAGCCTCGGCAATTATGAATTTTTTGAAAGAAAATAGTGAATCTCCCTCGGATGAATTTGTTAAGCTCATACTTGCTAATACCGGAATTTTTAAGGTTATAACCTCCAATACTATTCAAAATTATAAAAAAGCGATAGTTAATACCATAAGTTCATTTGTAGAAGAGCAGATACAAGAGAGGGTTTCATCAAACGCAGCAAAGAAAGAAGAAGAACGCCTTGAAGCGTTGGATGGCATAGTAACTACTGAGGGAGAAAAACGCGTATATAGCTATGCTATAAAAAGGTTGGCTTATTTGGTGGATACGGATGAATTATACGAAGGTTTGAAAGAAGTTCACTATCAGGATTATAAAACAACCTTTATAGTATATTATAAAAAGAACAAGGATGGGCGTTTGTTTAACCTTAAGGAGCTGAATGATGGCAAATTTGAATTTGTGTTTCCAGCCTTACAAAGGGAGATAACGACCTCTAATTTAAAAGATATAGATGAGGCGCTATTAGCCAGTTATAAGATAAGAGTTTCAGCTATAGATAAAGGTGAGGCAAAAATCGAAGGAATCAGGGCGACTGATCTTCCTATTCCAGAAAAGAAGGAATATATAATCTCTTCGGGGATTATGTCTGAGAAATTATGAAATAGTTTATATACGATTTTTTAACCTTTTGTTATGTACTCTGTCAGTGTGGTATTTGTGGTGGCAGAGTTATGAGTGGCGCAGTTGAAAATCCGTTTTTTTCTTCGGAACACAAATTAACGAATGTAAGCAATGAGATTTCCCCGTTCGATTGGTTTATCTCTGCGGATAAAATCTTTGCGAGCAACGTAGAAGGCTTTAAAGATTATAGCAAGTTTTACGAAATGGAGTTTCGCGTAGCACGTTCCAGTTTGTTTGATTTCAATAGGAGAAAAGATAATTCTGACGTAGATTGGGAACTCCGTATGGAGAAAGACGGCTGGTTTAATAAAACTAAAGTTTCAGATTCTGCTATTGTTGCTGATGATGTAAAAATTTATATGGCCCCTGGTCGCCACTGTGCAATGTTACAGGGACGTATGGCAAAAGGTGTTGTTATTCCCAAAATCACCATAAAAAAAACGCAATATATCTCGGGTGAAATCGCTGTGCTGGAAACGAAAGAATTTTTGAAATGCGTCATTCAATCGTTCGAAAGGAAAGGGGAGCTTGTAACTTTTACGTTTCGATACATAACTTTTTCCGATTCTTATACTGATTTTAAAGAAGACGGGACAAAACTAGGCAACGCTGCAGCAAAGATAGATTTATCCAGTTGGAAGATAGAAAATTCGTAAGGTGGCGCAATGGAAAATGTCGTAACAGCTCCGCTATTTGAAAGATTGGTTGATGAAAATACCGATGTTCCGTTTGAAAAAAATCCGAAAAGATACTTGCCACTAAGCGAATTGCAAGAGGTAATTCTCAAAGATTTATCGAATTTACTGAATACAAGGGTTGCGATTTTTTGGCAGAATTACGTGAGTAAAATAACAGTTCCGTATGCGTATGGAGTGAACGCTACATGTACGGTGTCGGCGGAAAATGTATTTGAGATTCAAGAGTTAGAATCACGCATAGATAAGGTAATTCAGCAGTTCGAACCGCGATTAATTAATGCAAGAACACATGTTGTTGGAACTGGTACCGATCCGAGTACGCTGTTTATCAATATCGATGCGGAGATTATTTTTGAGGGGCATAAAACGCCGTTAACTTTTCCTGTTGTGGTTGATATGTAATGATTAAAAGCGATATAGACATTTTATCTGAATATTACCAATACGAGCTCTCTTATCTGAGAAGCGCTGGC
This sequence comes from Alphaproteobacteria bacterium, assembly GCA_024696365.1. Lineage (GTDB taxonomy): Bacteria > Pseudomonadota > Alphaproteobacteria > UBA3830 > UBA3830 > JAILGW01. The sequence continues at coordinate 16,335 of JAILGW010000024.1, forward strand.
AGTGATTTCGCAAAGAGATATCCGAAAATCGCTCGACGGTTAGATTTATCGCACAATGAATCTTCAGATCCACAAATAGAGCGATTGATAGAGAGTTTTGCGTTTCTTACAGGAAAATTACAAAAGCAAATAGATGACCAGTTTCCGGAAATAGCGGATGCGTTGTTGGGAGTTTTATATAAGCCACTGGTATTACCGACGCCGTCTTGTGTTATGGTGAATTTTGACGTGGATTATGCGCGAGCAATGAAAAATGTCGGGTGCACTATTCCGAAAGGCACACAATTGCATACGACAAGCAGTTCTGGAGTAATGTGTCACTTTATGACCTCTCACGATGTTCGTTTGTGGCCGATGGAAATAGTGTCTGCGGAAATCGTACAAAAAGAACATATTCCGAATTATTACGCACGCGCGACATATTATCTGAAAATAGGAATAAAGTACCCGACATCTGTTGAACAGCCGAGAAAACTACGGTTCTATATAAACGCTGACGCTCTCTTACGAGGCAAAATATTCTCTGCGATTTTCTCATGTGATGAATGTGTAGTTTATCAGAAAGATAAGCAATTTGAATTTGCTCGAGCGATTTCTCCTATCGGATTGGAAGATGACGAAGCACTGTTACCGTATCCAAACACCGTTCACAAAGGTTTCAGATTGCTGCAGGAATATTTCTCATTTTCTGAAAAATTCTATGGATTTGATATAACGTTGCCTGAGAATCTTGATATAAGCGGAGATGGATATCTGTACATTCCTATGGGATATAACATATTTATGCAGGTCGCTCCTCATAATTTTTCTTTGTCATCAGTACCTGCAGTGAATTTGTTCCCGAAGGTAACTGAACCGCTGCATTTGGATTATAAACAGGTGGAATATTGTTTGGTGCCGGATTTTCGCCGATATAACTCCACGGAAATTTATACAATCGAAAAAATGGTTGCCGTTGAACCTAAAAGTAATGATGAAATTTTTATACCTGAATTTTTCTCGTGCCACCACAATACAGAAGATGTGAAGAACGGTATTTTTTGGAAATCTAGACGGAAAAATTCATATATAAAAGACGCGGCAGGAGAAGATGTTTATATATCTTTCATTGATACGGATTTCAAACCACAATTCCCGGCAGATAAGATTTTTTATGCATATACCTTGTGTATGAACAGAGGTGTTGCCGAGCAAATTCCTGTTTTGGGAGAGCTGCAAGTGGAATTGTCTGCTCCGATTAAAAGAGTTTACTGTTTAGACAGACCAACTGTGCAACTGCCGTCCATACAAAACGGACGCTCGCTGTGGAAACTTATATCGGCGTTGTCGTTAAACTCAATATCGTTTTCAACAGATGGTGTAGAAAAAATCCGTGAAGTTCTGAATATATTTACTGACATTGCAAACTCGAATCTGGCAAAAGAAGTAGATGCTATTCTATCGATTAACAGTTCGATTGTTACAAAGCGGGCAGATGAACAAACTTGGCGCGGATTCGTTCGAGGAACAGAAGTAGAAATCTCTTTTGATGATTCAATTGAAAATTTAGGATTGCCGCTCAGTTTGGTACTGTCGCGGTTTTTATCGTCATATACCACAATAAATACGTTTGTTGATGTTATTGTAAAAGCGAAAGATAAAGTGTTGAAGAAATGGGAGCAGCGGTTCGGAATACAAAATTACCTTTAATTGATGAACTCCTAACATATCCGAAGAAGTTTTCATTCGATACTGCGGCGTATATCCTAGGATGCAATGCCTCTGTATCTTTCGGAAAGGAAATGAATGTAAATGCCGCCCCATTTAAGACTGCTAGCATTTACGCTTTTCATCTTAGAGCCACAGAAATCGAAAAAATAGAAGAAATCGGTGGAACGAAAGTAATATATACCGAACGATTGCCGATTGCTGGATTGAACGCGCCTTTGCCAACTCCGTACACGGAGTTACTTTTCCGAAGAAATTTGGATCAGGATACGGCGATGACTGCTTTCATTAATGCTTTCAATATGCGATTGCTGGGAATTTCGTATCGGGTCAGCCAACGAAAATTTTTGAACCTGCAAAATCATAAAAAAAATTGTACTTTTCTGAAATGCATCGCAACATTATCTGGAAATCCACAGAACGAAATGAAAAGACAATTCGCACGGCTGTCGTATTTATTTTGGACGAAAGAAAAAAGTGCCGATGGCTTAATCGCAATATTAAACGCAGTTCTGAACCTCTCCGCCAATGTGAGCGAGAATCAAGCAGGATGGATAAAGCGCAGTAAAATTCAACCTTTGGGTAAAATGCGATTGGGAAGGGATTCGGAGTTGGGAACGAAAATCTCCTCTTCAGAATTTAATGTAAAAATAGACATAACCCATTCTGATTTCCGCAGATTGTATGAACTAATAACAGATGTGAACAAATTAAACGAGCTCAAAACGCTTATAGAAAAATATTTGGGCGTTTTTTACATCCCTTCCGTTTTCATAACACCGCAAAATGTCCCGCCATTAAAAATGGAGAATTGGATTTTGGGAAGAAATTCATGGCTACCGGGCGGCAAAATAGAATCACTTAAAATCATTTGATGATTCTCAAAAAGATATATATCATAGCGACGTTAAGCATTGAGGATTTATGTTTTTAGTAACAGGTGGTGCCGGATATATAGGGAGTCACGTCGTTTTAAAGCTTATGGAAAGCGGCTATGATGTCGTTGTATTCGACAGTCTGGAGAACGGACATGCGGAAACAGTTCAAACATTACAATCGGTTAATGCCAAAGGAAAATTAGTTGATTTCGTCCGTGGTGATTTAAAAAATCCTACAGATATAAAATCTGTTTTTGATAAATATTCATTTGACGCCGTCTTGCATTTTGCTGCTTATATTCGTGTTGAAGAATCAGTCCAAAATCCGCAAAAGTATTATTACAACAATGTCGTCGGCACACTGAATTTGGTTTCAGAAATGCTGGAGCATAACGTGAAAAAGTTGGTGTTCTCTTCCACCGCTGCTGTCTACGGAGAACCAAAATATACTCCGATAGATGAGCAACACGAATTGGCCCCGATAAATCCATACGGCATGTCTAAGTTTATGGTCGAAAAAATATTAGACAGTTACGACACTGCATATGACTTTAAAAGTGTCAGATTGAGATATTTCAATGTGGCTGGTGCTGATTCCCAAATCAGAATAGGCGAATGGCATGAACCCGAGAGTCATTTAATCCCGAATATTTTGGCTTCGGCAAAAGATACCGATAAAACTTTCAATCTATTCGGCGATGATTATGCAACAAGAGACGGCACCTGCGTAAGAGATTACGTAAATGTCGAAGATTTGGCTGATGCGCACATCGCCGCGTTAACATATCTAATAAATGGCGGAAAAACTGATTGCTTTAACATAGGAACGTCATCCGGGCATACTGTAAAAGAGGTGTTTTCGGCATGTGAACAGGTATTAGCGCACAAAATAAATTTGCAGGTAAAAGACCACAGAGCCGGAGATCCCGCGGTTCTTGTAGCGAACAACCAAAAAGCTTTCAAAATTTTAGGCTGGTCACCAGAACGCTCTTTAAATGATAGTATAGAAACGGCATACAAATGGATACAAAAGAAAAAATAAAAGTATCGGTGATTGTTCCGATATATAACGTTGAAAAATATTTAGCGCGTTGCTTAGATAGCATAATTGCACAGACTTTGAAGGATATCGAGATTATTTGCGTCAATGACGGTTCGACTGACAAGTCTCTTGCGATTTTGAAAGAATACGCGAAAAAAGACAACCGCATAACCATCATCTGTCAGGAAAACAAGGGACTTTCCGGAGCCCGCAACACGGGAATGGCAGTAGCAACCGGAAAATATCTCGGGTTTGTCGATAGTGATGATTGGGTAAACGCAGAATTTTACGAACGATTATATAATGCTGCAGAAAAGCATGAAGCGGATATTGCCTGCGCAGGAGTTGAACGCAATTACAAAAGTGGACGCAAAAGAATCAAGCTGTTTTTCGTCAATGAGCAAGTTGCCCATTCAGCCAAAGAAAAGTATGACCTCACAAAAATGCCGGGCAAATGCTATGCTTGGAATAAAATTTATAAAAGAGACATCATTCAAAGTCGGTGTCTAAAGTTTAAAGAAGGCGCATATTTTGAAGACTTGGGATTTGTGATGCACGCATTATATTATTCGCGCAATTTAGTCACAGTTCCTGGGGCAAAATATCATTACTGGGTCAACACAGAGTCCATTACTCGTCAGCCAACGGATAAAAAGCAATTGGATGCACTTGCCGCACGAGCTGATTTCATAGAATTTTCTCGAAAGCATAACATTACATGTGACGAAAAATACTATGTGAAAAGCAAAACCGTCTATAAATTTTTGGGAATACCTTTAATGAAAGTTTACGAATGGGAAACAATAAAAAAATACTACCTGTTTTCTTTGTTCCCGATTTTTGAAAAGAGAATTTCTTTGTAATTACGCAGGAGAAAAAATATGAGAGTCTCAGGAAGAAAAAACAATGAAACCAGAAAAGTCCAAATGATTCCGGATTATCTGAAATATGCAGAAGGAAGTTGTTTGGTATCGTTTGGAAATACGCGAGTAATATGTGCAGCGACCGTAGAAAACAAAGTCCCGCTATTTTTGAAAGGTACCGGAAAAGGATGGGTAACAGCGGAATATTCCCTGCTCCCTCGTGCTACTCAAACTCGTACAGAACGTGAAGTCGTTAAAGGTCGGCAGACTGGCAGAACACATGAAATTCAAAGATTAATCGGACGTTCATTGCGCGCTGCTGTTGATTTGGAAATTCTCGGTGAGCGTCAAATTAAAATCGATTGCGATGTCATTCAAGCTGACGGTGGCACAAGAACTGCTTCTGTCTGTGGAGCATGCGTCGCGTTAGGATTAGCAATAAAGAGAATGCGATTAAAGCAAAATCCTTTCAGAAACTTAGTCGCTGCGATTTCCTGCGGTATTGTCAACGGCGAGGTTATGCTTGACTTGGACTACACAGAAGATTCTCAGGCAGAAACCGACGGAAATTTCGTTATGCTGGATTCCGGAGATTTGGTAGAAGTGCAAGCAACCGGAGAAAACGGCGTTTTTGATGACAAACAGCTTTCAGAAATGTTGAATTATGCTAAAGAAGGGCTGAAACCAATTTTCGAAATGCAAAAAGAAATACTTCTGAAATAATGAGTGTTTCGTCAATTTATGTCCATTGGCCGTTTTGTAAATCGAAATGTCCGTATTGCGCTTTTTGCAGTGTTCCATTACGTAACGAGTTAGTTAAAAAAGTAGAACATGCTCTTATCGACGACGTTAAATTATCTGCAAGCACCGTTGAAATCGGCGTTATAAAAACTCTGTATTTTGGTGGCGGAACCCCAACGTTAATGTCCGTCGATACCGTCGATAAAATCATAAACTGGCTGGCGCAAACTTACACTTTTGCAGACGATATTGAAATTACGTTAGAAGCCAATCCGGCGACTTTTGATAAGCAAAAAGCACAGGATTTAAAACGCATTGGGGTTAATCGATTTTCCGTTGGAATTCAAAGTTTTTCCGACAATAATCTGCGATTTTTAGGCAGAATTTATAACGCGCATCAAGCTCTTACGGCTGCAGAAGTTGCAGCTGAAACTTTCGAAAACGTCAGTTTTGATTTTATGTATGGCTATCAAAATCAAACATTGCAAGATATCGAAAATGATTTACGACTGGCTATTGATTTCGGTTGTAAACACATTTCAGCATATCAACTTATATTTGAAGAAAATACGCCGTTCGGTCGGAAATTCCAAAACGGTGAGATAAAAGGAGTGAATGAGGATACCGAAGTAACATTTTACAACTTCATTGGCGATTTTTTGCAGCAGCATGGTATTCAGCGATATGAAATTTCGAATTACGCTGTCCCGTCATTTGAATCTCGGCATAACCTCGCGTACTGGCATTATAACGATTACTTGGGAGTCGGAGCAGGAGGGCACAGCCGCATTACTATCAATGGACGAAAAAATGAAATTGTAAAGCATGAAGACGTTGAAAACTGGATAAATTCTGTACCTGAGGGAGCAATCGCATACACAAAAGAATTATCAGATACTGAAAAAGCCGAAGAAATACTTCTTATGGGGTTGAGGCTTACTGAGGGGATTCCCCTATCTCAATTGC